>JAZDJM010000255.1:0-6697 GCA_043804305.1 Bacteroidota bacterium | reverse complement strand
CACAATTGCATCTAAATTAAATTCATCCATAACTTTATCAATACCTTTAGGGCCAGCCATTTGTTTCATGGTTTTTAAAGCTTCAAGATATTCAGGACTTGATAAATCTCCTTTTTCTTCACATAATTCAAGGATTTCCTGCTTGAAAAAAGGCATTGCAGTTTCTGCATGAGCTTTATTAAACTCAATCACATCTTTGAGTGAACGCACAGAAACTGTATCTTCCATTTGGCTCAAATAGTTATTTAAACCAGCCTTAAATTCGTATTGCATAACCAGATAAGCTGAACTGTATGCCTCTCTAGAGTGCCTGTAATCAGGCAGTTCAACTAATTCAGCACCTAATTCCTTTATGGTATTTAAGGCAATTTCCAATTGCGCATCAACATCTTCATTAAAGCCAAAAAATGTTCTTGCTACGCCAATTCTTGCTTTTTTTAAGCCGCCTGTTTTTAAATTTGAAACATAATCTGTTTTATTATCGCACATGGCCTCAAACAATAATGTCGCATCTGTTAATGTTCTGGCCATTGGCCCGGCTGTATCGCACGAATGGGAAATTGGAATAATTCCCTGCTGACTAACCAAACCCACCGTCGGTTTGATACCTACAATTCCATTTATTGACGATGGACATACTATTGAACCGTTAGTTTCAGTACCTACCGCTAGCGTACAAAAATTAGCAGAAACTGCAGCACCGGAGCCTGAACTTGAACCGCAGGGAGTTCTGTCTAAAAAATAGGGGTTTTTGGTTTGTCCCAAAATACTGCTCCAGCCACTTGATGATCGCGTTGAGCGAAAGTTCGCCCATTCGCTCAGATTGGCTTTTCCTAAAATAATGAGGCCGGCTTCTCTAAGTTTTGTAATCAGAGCAGCATCTTTCTGAGCAATGTGTGAGGCGATTGCAGCGGCTCCGGCATTGGTATGCATTTGATCGGCCGTGTCAATATTTCCTTTTATAAGTACAGGTATTCCGTGTAAAGGGCCTCTTATTTTCCCTTCAACACGCTCAAAATCCATTTGTTCTGCAATTTTTTGAGCATCGGGATTTAGTTCGAGTATAGAATTGAGTTTTGCCCCGTCGGTATCCAGTTCTTGAATTCTATTGAGATACAAATTAACAAGAGCGTATGATGAATATTCGCCTGAATTTAATTTTTCCTGAAGCTGGGCAACGGTTATTTCGTCCAATTCAAAATCAGGAAAGCCTAATGGTTCATTCTTATTTTGTTTAGTATTGTCTGTATCACAACTAATTAATGATTGTGCAGCTACTAGGCCCAGCCCAGTTATTGCCGATACTTGTAGGAAATTTCTTCTGTCCATGATAAGTCTAGGTTAATTTGATATTGGTAAAACTACAAATTAATAGAAAAAAACAATTGAATTTTTAAATATAAAAAAGCCCGATTATAATTACCGGGCTTTAATAATCCTGCAATTTTATTCTACCAATCTAAAAGATAGGCAAATATGAGTGGAGCTACAATGGTAGCGTCTGATTCGATAATAAATTTTGGAGTGTCGATTCCTAATTTCCCCCAGGTTATTTTTTCGTTGGGCACAGCTCCTGAATATGAGCCAAAACTAGTAGTTGAATCGCTAATCTGACAGAAATAGCTCCAAAAAGGTGTGTCGGTTCTTTCTAAATCCTGATAAAGCATCGGAACGACACAGATTGGGAAATCGCCGGCTATTCCTCCTCCGATTTGAAAAAATCCAATTTTGCTTTCATTCGTATTTTCGGTATACCAATCGGCCAAGAAATTCATGTATTCAATGCCTGATTTCATGGTTGATGCTTTCAGTTCGCCTTTTATGCAATACGAAGCAAAAATATTGCCCATTGTAGAATCTTCCCATCCGGGAACTACCATTGGTAAGTTCTTTTTGGCTGCGGCAAGCATCCACGAATTTCTCGGATCAATTTCGTAGTATTGTTCTAAAACGCCTGATAAGAGCATTTTATACATGAATTCATGCGGAAAAAATCGTTCGCCATTTAACTCGGCATCTTTCCAGATTTTAAATATGTGTTTTTGTAAGCGCCGAAATGCTTCTTCTTCAGGAATACATGTATCTGTAACGCGGTTTAAGCCTTTTTCCAGCAAATCCCATTCCTGGGCAGGAGTTAAATCTCTGTATTCGGGAACTCGTCTGTAGTGCGAATGTGCAACCAGATTCATGATATCTTCTTCAAGATTTGCTCCGGTACATGAAATAATATTTACCTTATTCTGTCTGATAATTTCTGAAAGTGATTTACCTAATTCGGCAGTACTCATTGCTCCGGCAAGAGTTATCATCATTTTATTTCCAATTTCGAGTTGGTTTTCATAAGCTTTTGCTGCATCAACTAAAGCTGCCGCATTAAAATGCCTATAATGTTCCATAACGAATTGACTTATAGGGCCTTTATTTTTCATTTTTTTGTTTTTAATTAAAAAGTAGTTTTGAAATTGCAAATTTAAATTGAAAACATTTCAAAAGGTGCTTTCAATCGGGTTATTTATTTAATTTCAAATTTATAACTTAAAAGTTTGTAATATAATTTGGATGCCAAAAATTGGGGAGCTTTAAATCCTTCAATTGGAGCAAGTTCAACTATATCAAATCCAAGCACTTGTTTTTTTTGAAAAACTTTCTTTAAAAAACGAATTGTTGTATTCCAGTCCAAACCGCCGGGTTCTGGTGTTCCGGTTGCAGGCATTATTGATGGATCAAAAACATCCAAATCGATAGTGAGATAAACTTTATCAGTCATTAGAGCAATGGCTTTTTCCATCCATGCATTGGTTTGATAAATATCTTCTGCAAAGAAAACTTTATTTTTATTGATAAATTTTTTCTCGCAAACATCCATACTTCTAATGCCTACCTGAATTAAATTGGTGTTTTTTGAAGCATCGTGAACAGCACAGGCATGGTTGTATTTTGTTCCCAGATAAGATTCGCGTAAATCGGCATGCGCATCCAGTTGTAAAACTGTTATATCGGGATATTTTTCGTAAAAGGCTTTAATAATTCCAATGCTAACCGAGTGCTCGCCTCCAAAAAAGGTAAGAAACTTATTGGTGTTTAATAAGTTTTTTGTTGATTGATATACAGCTTTGAACATGGCTTCGGCTGAACTGTCCTCCTTAATTGCCGGAATAATATATACCCCTTGTTTATAAACTTCTGAATCGGTTTCAATATCATAAAGCTCCATGTTTTCAGCTGCATCTAAAAAGGCTTCAAATCCATTGTTGGCGCCTTTTCCCCAAGTACTTGTGCCATCGTAGGGAATGCTCTGCAAATAAACTGCTGCTTTTTCAGCTGAGGCGTATTTGTCTTCTATTCCTCCAAAATTATTCATGATTACGGGTGATATCCTAATATTTTAAACATTTCTTCCATGGATTGTTCCTGCCGGTAAACGTAATCAAAGAAATTGCCCGTTTCATCGCGGTCAATAATTACGTGTTTTGGAGAGGGAATCAAACAATGTTTAATTCCACCATATCCGCTTATGGAGTCTTGATAAGCCCCGGTATGAAAAAATCCAAGATATAAAGGTTCTTCTTCTTTTTCGTTATACTTTGGGAGCATAACTTGTTGGTTAAGGTCTTCGCTATTGTAATAATCGGAATGATCGCAGCTTATTCCGCCAATATTTATCCTGGCATATTCATTTTGCCATTTATTTATTGGAAGTAAAATAAATTTTTCGTGGATTGACCAGGCATCCGGAATAGTATTCATCAAGCTATTATCGATAATATACCAGCTTTCGGTATCGTTTTGTTGTTTTTGCTCAAGAACCTTAAAGATAATTGCACCACTTTCGCCCACTGTATATTTTCCGAATTCGGTAAAAATATCCGGGTCAGGAATGTTTTCAGCGGTGGTAGCTTCTTTAATGCTTCGTACAATTTCGTTTATCATGTATTCGTAACTGTATTCAAAACCGAGGTGATTTCGAATAGGAAATCCTCCGCCTAAATTAAATGAATTGAGTGTTGGGCAAATTTTCCTGAGTTCTATATACAATTTAAGCGCTTTCTGAAACTCGCCCCAATAATACAACGTATCTTTAATTCCTGAATCTACAAAGAAGTGAAACATGGTAAGTTCCACATCTGCGTTGTTTTTTATGTTCTTATTAAAAAAATCAAGCATTTCGGTATGCCTAATACCTAACCGCGAGGTGTAATAGGCTGATTGCGGTTCTTCATCAATAGCCATTCTTAATCCGATTTTGATTTTTTGGCCATTTGCAAATTTTAGTAACCTGCTAAGTTCGTTAACGCTATCTAAAACCACTATTGAGTTTTTGAATCCAACAGCATATAAATGGATAATTCTTTGAATATATTCATCGGTTTTATAGCCGTTGTGCACTATAATCCGGTTTTTGTCTATCTGTTTATTTTTGTAAAGATTGATAATCAAATCGATATCGAAAGTAGAAGATGTTTCAAGATTGACTTTATGCTTTAATGCCTCGCTGATTACATGGTGAAAGTGGTTGCATTTTGTACAATAGCAAAAGTGATATTTTCCATCGTAATCGTTATTTCGAATCGCACGATTAAATAAATTTCTGGCTTTTTTTATTTGTTCACCAATTTTAGGCAGGTAAATAAATCGGAATGGTGTTCCGTATTTATCGATTAAATATTTTAAAGAAATCCCATGGAATGTTAAATAATCATTTCGCAAATCAAAACCTTCCTGTGGAAAATAATAACTTTGTTCAACCAGATTAAAATAGGTGTTTTTCATGCTTTTCGGTTAGATAAAAATAAAAAAATAATTTTATAACTTAGTAATCGTCATAACTGCTGTCATCTTCAACGTCTTCAACATCAGTGTATTTATCCTGATATTCTTCTCTTGATTCATCCCTGAGAACGCCGTCATCATCATAATCGTCATCATCTTCGATAATGGCAAGAGCTTCGTAAACAGTCATGCGAACCAAATAATAGGTGTCATCTGTTTCGAAAGGAAGTGCACTTACTCTCTTTCCCTCTTTATTGGTGAATGTGATTAAATTTTGACTAAATCCGGTAGGATAAGTAAGCTTGATTTGCTCCTGAATTTCTTCAGTTAGTTTTTCATAATCTTTAATAACCCTTTTTTTCTCCATATTTTAAAATATTTTACGTGTTAAATATAAAGTGTTTTACTGAATAATAGTATATAAACTGCATTAAATGAAAAATATAGGTTTTAAATAAGTTTCATAAAATTGGTGTGTAAATAAAAGAATAATATTTAAAAGGGTGAAATATAATCAGCTAATTTTTTTTAAAATCGTAACATTTTCTCATCTTCAAGAATCTGAGAGCTTTTAATTAGTTGAAAGCATTCTTTTTTTGATAAAATACCGGGTTAATGTGTAAATAATTGATTTCAATACAGCATATAATTAAAATTTAAAATGCTAATTTTACCCCTGCTTTAGTATCGGGTAAAAACCTAATTTAATTTACATGTCCAAACCATTAAGAAACCTAATTATACTGTTTGTTTTAGTTTTCAGTTTTAAAGCATCAACCTACAGCCAGCAGACTGATCATTGGGAAATGATTATTGCATCTGACGATCTGTTCCAATATTTTCCAGGAAAATCTGAACCATCTGCAAATTGGGCAACCTTAGAATTTATCCCCTCTACCTGGCAATCCGGAATTGGTGGAATTGGTTATGATGATGGAGATGACAATACAATTATTGAGATGGTTCCTTCTGTTTTTATCAGAAAAAACTTCGATATTATCGCAAAGGAAAATATCTCGTGGGGTATGCTTCACATAGATTACGACGACGCATTTGTTGCCTATTTGAATGGTCATGAAATAGCAAGGGCAAATATAGGCGCATATGGCTCAAGACCAGCTTTTTCAGCCTATGCAACCAATTACCGCGAGGCTCAAATGTATACCGGTGGTTTGCCCGAAAGGTTTATGATTCACAATGATACTATCGCAAAATATCTTAAAACCGGTAATAATGTATTTGCCATTCAGGTGCATAATTACAATGCTTCGTCTTCAGATCTTTCTTCAATCACTTTTTTTTCGCTGGGTATAAAAAACAATACCAGACTTTACAGGCCGGTACCTGCATGGTTTGCTGATCCGCTGCTCGAAAAATCGAATCTACCCTTAATTATCATCGAAACATCTGGCAAAACTATAGTTAATGAACCTAAAATAACCGCATGGCTAAAAGTAGTGAATAATGGAGAAGGAATTCAAAACGGCTACTTTGATGACGGAACAGATTATAATGGCCTCATAGGAATAGAAATACGCGGACAATCTTCTCAAATGTTTCCAAAAAAAAGTTATTCTCTTGAAACAAGAAATGATTTAGGTGAGGGTGTAAATGTTAGTCTTTTAGGCATGCCGGCCGAAGAAGACTGGATTTTATATGCGCCCTATTCTGATAAAACGATGCTTAGAAATGCAATCACTTATCAATTGGGAAGAACAATGGGGAATTGGCAACCCAGGTTTAAGTTTTGCGAAGTATATGTTAATGCTGAATATCAGGGAGTATGTCTACTCATCGAAAAAATAAAGCGTGATAAAAACCGCGTTAACATAAATAAATTAGAAATAATAGATATTTCGGGCGACGAACTGACAGGCGGTTATATTCTTAAAGTTGATAAAATTCAGGATTTATCTTCTATAGAGTA
>JAZDJM010000254.1:0-2191 GCA_043804305.1 Bacteroidota bacterium | reverse complement strand
TTGATATGGTCGGCAACTTTACGCGCCGCAGCCAGGTCGGGTGAACCTTCAAGCCCAATTACAAATGAATGAAGTTGAGGCCACCAGGCTACCTGCACGTCGCCCGATTCAATCCGTTTTGCTGCATATAGTTTTGCAATAGCCGAAGTAACTGAAGAATCAAGGCCACCGGATAATAACACACCATAAGGTACGTCCGACATCAATTGCCGATGAACAGCATTCTCCATCGCAACTTTAAGCTCGTCGATACTGGTTTTATTATTTTTAACATTTTCATAATCCATCCAGTCGCGGGTGTACCATTTTTTTAATTCGCCATCTTTGCTATACAGATAATGAGCCGGTGGGAATTCTTCTATTTTTTTACAATAACCTTCAAGAGCTTTTAATTCCGAAGCCACGTAAAAATTTCCATGTTCATCCCAGCCCATATAAAGAGGGATTATACCTATGTGGTCGCGGGCAATCAGGTACGCATCTTCTTCTTCATCGTAAAGGGCAAAGGCAAATATGCCATTCATTTCATCAAGGAACTTCTCTTTTTTATCACGATAAAGAGCCAGAATAACTTCACAATCTGATTTAGTCTGGAATTCATACAAATCTTCATATTTTTTACGAATTTCCGTGAAATTATAAATTTCACAATTAACCGCTAATATTAATTTCCGGTCCTTGCTGTATAACGGTTGCCCCCCTGATTCAGGGTCAACAATAGAGAGCCTTTCATGAGCCAATATTGATTTTTCACCACAATAGATGCCTGACCAGTCAGGTCCGCGATGCCTGATACGTTTTGACATTTTTAAAACCTGTTTTCTTAAAACGTTCGATTCGACTTTAAGATCAAAAACTCCTACAATTCCACACATTTATTAAATATTTTCATTTTTAATTCCGGATTCAAAAATAATCATATTGTCAATATATAAAAATATATTCTGACATTATTCTAAATAATTTTGAATAAAGTTTACAAACTTATATATTCTAATACAAATTAGTTATTTATTGTTTTTTTAAATTTCTTACATTAACCCCAAAAGAAAACTATCATTTACCAATAAAAAAGTATTTTTTTTATTAGAGGGTACATGGAATATAAGAATATTACATAAAATTTAGTTCAAATACTTCTTGAGGCCCTTTTCACTGACATAGAAAATATATGGGCAATTAGATTAAAAGAAGTTCAAAAAAAGACAGATTTTTTAAACATTAAATCGAAAATGCATAATATCACCATCCTGAACTATATAATCTTTGCCTTCAATGGCAATTTTTCCTGCCTCGCGGCAGGCGTGTTCCGACCGGAGTTTTATGTAATCTTCATATTTTATCACTTCAGCCCGTATAAATCCTTTTTCAAAATCAGTGTGTATAATTCCGGCAGCCCGGGGCGCTTTTGTGCCGTTAACAAATGTCCAGGCACGGCTTTCGTCGGGGCCAGTCGTAAAGTAAGTTTTGAGGTCAAGTAATTTATAGGCTGAATGGATGAGTTTATTTACGCCGGGTTCGTCTAAACTAAGTTCTTCCAGAAAGAGTTGTTTCTCATCGTAAGTTTCGAGTTCGGCAATATCAGCTTCGGTGGCACCTGCCAGGATCAGGAGTTCAGCTTTTTCATCTTTTATTGCTTCACGTATCGAATCAACATAATGGTTCCCTTTTAAAGCTGAAGCTTCATCAACATTACAAACATACAAAACAGGTTTGTTGGTCAATAGAAAAAATTCTCTGGCTATTTTTGCATCTTCTTCTGCAAGTTGTAAAACTCGGGCCGATTTCCCCTGAACTAATACTTCTTTATAACGGATCGCCAGTTCAAACATTTTCTTTGTTTTAACATCGTTCCCGTGTTTGGCCTGTTTTTCAAGTTTTTCGATTCGCGATTCAATGGTTTCAAGGTCCTTCAATTGAAGTTCAATATCAATCACCTCTTTGTCGCGTACCGGATTTATGGAACCATCGACATGGGTAATATTATCATTATCAAAACATCGCAGTACATGAATAACAGCATCTGTTTCGCGTATATTTGCCAGGAATTTATTTCCTAATCCTTCTCCTTTACTGGCGCCTTTAACAAGTCCGGCAATATCAACAATTTCGATGGTTGTTGGAATTACTTTTTTGGGATTGTCGATTTCAGCCAGCTTTATCAACCTTTCTTCAGGAACCGTAATAATCC
>JAZDJM010000253.1:0-3556 GCA_043804305.1 Bacteroidota bacterium | reverse complement strand
ATAACGCGAAGCAAAAACAATATCAGTAATGTATTTTTCAATTTTCTCATCCATATACACTTCGCGAACAATTTCGCGGGCACGGATAATGTCTTCGGGTTTTACAACCGCTTGAATTGCAGCAAATACATTTGAAATATTCTGACGAAGAATTAAAATTTCTTCTTCCTGTTTTGGATAAGTTATAACCACTTTCAGCATAAAACGGTCAACCTGAGCTTCGGGCAAAGGATAGGTTCCTTCCTGCTCAATGGGGTTTTGTGTTGCCATTACTAAAAACGGATCGGGTAGTTTAAAAGTTTCTTCGCCAATAGTTACCTGCCGCTCTTGCATTGCTTCTAGCAAGGCACTTTGCACTTTAGCTGGCGAACGGTTAATCTCGTCGGCCAAAATAAAATTGGCAAAAACCGGCCCTTTTTTTATTTGAAAATCTTCTTTCTTCTGCGAATAAATCATGGTCCCTATCAAATCAGCAGGCAATAAATCGGGAGTGAACTGAATTCGGCTATATTTTGCATCAATGGCTCTCGACAAAGTGGTGATTGCCAATGTTTTTGCTAATCCAGGAACACCTTCCAACAATATATGTCCGTTCGACAATAAGCCAATCAACAGGCTTTCGGTCATGTGTTTTTGCCCAACGATTACTTTATCCATCTCTTTGTTGAGCATTTCGATAAACGAACTCTCAAGACGAATCCGTTCATTTAATTCACGAATATCTGTTTGCATCATAGTTTTAAAAATTTGAACGCAAAGATATACTCCTAAACGGACTTCCAAAAAAAAGTGCCGTTAAATTTTGTTAAGTGTTTTTTGAGATCCTTTAAGATTTTTTTAAGAATTCTAAAGGATTAGCTTTACAAAATATTAAACTTACCGCAAAGCGCGCTGAGAAAAAGCGCTAAGAGCGCAATGTGTTAAGCATCAGTATCAAATAATTTGCGGGCTTTGCGCAAAACTTTGCGATCCTTGCGTTTGAATTTAGAAGAATCAAATTACTTGATACAAAGACTGAATAGCCGAAAGCTCCAAATTGGATTAAGACAACATTTTCAGCATATTAATCTCGGCCGGAAGCAGATATCTCCATTGTCCGCGTGCCAAATCCTTTTTTGTCAATCCGCCTAACTTCACACGATCGAGCTTAATAATCTTATAACCAAAATGCTCAAAAATACGCCTTACAATTCTGTTTCTTCCTGAATGAATTTCGATGCCAATTTCTTTTCGATTTTCGGTATTTTCGACATAGGCTATGGCATCGGGCTTTATCGGCCCGTCTTCCAACTCTATTCCTTCAGTAATTTCGAGAAAATGGTTTTTGGTCAAGGCTTTATCCAAAACAACATGATATATTTTTTTTATATTATGGCTCGGATGAGTAAGCTTTTTGGTCATTTCGCCATCGTTGGTAAAAAGCAGCAATCCGGTTGTGTTTTTATCCAGTCTTCCAACAGGATAAATCCGCTCTTTTACTGAATTTTCAACCAACGACATCACCGTTTTGCGTTCAAAAGGATCCTCCAAAGAAGTTATAAAACCTTTGGGTTTATTGAGTAAAACATAAACCAATTGTTCGCGCCTCAATGTTTTATTCCCATATTCAATCTTATCGCTGGCCTGTACTTTATAACCTAATTCACTAATTACCATTCCGTTAACTTTAACCTGACCTGATGTAATTAATTTATCGGCCTCGCGGCGAGAACAAACTCCCGAATGTGCAAGATATTTATTCAAACGGATTAGGTCATCGTCTTTTCTTTGGGTTTGCTGTTTAATTTTTTCAGGATCTACACGCAATCTTTTCCTTTTCGGTTTGTCGATGAGTGGTTGTTTATCTTCTTTCATTATAGTGAATTATCCCTGCAAAAGTAGCTATTTTTTTTGTATGAATTGTTGCAGTTTTCAGGTCATAATTTATGGACGTGTTAAAGCATAAACGGCAAAACTAGCCAGCCAATGCTCACCCGAATAATTTCCACTGGCCATTTCAGCAGCCACTTTCCCGTGGCAGCATTTAAAAGAGAAAGAATTCCTATAAATAATACCTTCCAGGTTTATAAGGAAATAATAGATATCTATGTGCCCGAATTGATCTTACCAACAGGCTTAAGAAACCTTGTCAATATCTATCATTTTCGGCTCTCCTATCTTGTTTTCTACTTATCATTTATCTTAATGGCAGGTATTTTTCCTAACTTTGGTGTTTCACTATTTATTATAAATCTATTATTCGGGGCTTTTTTTAAAAATGCCAACAAACTAGTTGAAGGGCAAGACATTTATAAAAAAAATATTTTTAATTAATGAAGAAAGTATTCCGGTTCAAACCCGGAATTTGCAATCATTTTTTGACCTTCTTTTATTTTAAGAACATCTTTTTCCGGATTGTTTAGGAGTAAAAAAGCCGTATAAAAATGATAGCGACTAAACTCACTTAGCTTCAATGCCAAATGATAATACTCTTTTGCTTTTTTACTATTTGTATCCTTGTACCAATCAGAAAGGAAATATTTTAGGATTATCTGATACTGAAAGTCATCAAATGTTGATGGGAAACTATCAATGGTTTTTTCAAGGACTTGAATATAATTAGCTGATATTTCAATCCCCAATTTGTATTTTGAAAATTCAGAAAACAAATAGGGCAATATGTTTTGGGTGTATTTATTTGAATAACTTAATTCTTCTGGTATTTTAATTTTATAGGCTGTAATTGCTTTTTCATAGAGCTTAAGGATGCTTTTATACTCTCCGGTTAAAAATAAAGCAACAAAAATTGGCAGTTCAAATTCAACGATACCCGCATTCAGGTAGTTTGAATAGCTATACGCAATATTTAAATAATACTCAATAGCAGCAAAATTATTTTTAATTGATTTTTTCTCAATAAAGTATTGATGCAGAATCTGATAAGCAATTTTTCTGCCTATTGGCCATGGATGCATTGTTGTATCAGGCTCAATTTTGGCAATAATTTCATGCTGTTTTATACAAGCCGATGAATCCATTCTTAAGAAGCCTGCCAAAAACAAGATGGAATTCCCAAATAACAGGGCTTCATTTGTTTGTTTGTTTTTTAAATATTCGATAATCCTTAATTCATAATTATTTGCAATAAAATTTGTATCGACAAATTGCTCAAAAAAGAACGTTTGACCAACAGGACTAAGCGCAAATTTTTGAACTAATTTAGACCGAATGGGATTATTTATTCTAAACGAATTTCCTACTGAAAAACGAACCATTAATGTTGATAAAATGGTTTCCGGCAGATTACAAAAATCTTTTAATGTTTCGTAATCTTCATTTTCATAAGCTATTTCAAATATAATGGAGATTAAATGAGTTTTCCATTCCTGATTTCTTTTAGAATCAGCTATTTTTTCAAATAACAAATAATCCAATCCCTTATTTTTATCAATCTGATTGAGCGCAGAAAGGTAGAAGAAAAAGTTATGATGTTTGAAACCAATTACGGTTGTATAAATTCCATATTTATTCTCTATTCTTTCTTCATAAATAATTCCGGATGTTATTAAACTTTTAT
>JAZDJM010000252.1:0-3802 GCA_043804305.1 Bacteroidota bacterium | reverse complement strand
TGTTGTTAAAATTGTTCCGCTTTTTAAAGATTTTATCTTTGGCAATGTAAAAACAACAGGAATATTTTTAACGCCACTAATTGTTATCTCACCAGATTTGATGCCAGACTGGCAATTTAGCCTTAAACGATTTTTTGATATTGTATTTTCGGTTTTTGCTCTTATTGTTTTTAGCCCGATCATGGTCACTGTTGCTGTGGGTATAAAACTATCGTCTAAAGGAACTGTTTTTTACGTACAGGAGCGAATTGGCAAAAAAGGAAAGGTTTTCAAAATGTTTAATTTCAGATCAATGATTTGCAATGCAGAAGAAAACGGACCACAACTTTCCAATAAGCACGATTCCAGAATTACTCCTTTTGGAGCCATTTTACGCAAATTAAGAATTGATGAACTGCCACAATTCTATAGTGTTTTAAAAGGCGAAATGTCGATTGTTGGACCAAGGCCTGAGCGTCAGTTTTTTATTAATCAGTTGATTGAACGTGCACCACATGCCAAGTTATTGCATAAGGTAAAACCCGGAATTACAAGCTGGGGGCAAGTTAAATTTGGTTATGCTGAAAATATTGACGAAATGATTGAACGTCTGCAATACGATATTTTGTATATCGAAAACATGTCGCTGGCGATGGATTTTAAGATTTTGATTTGGACCGTTTTAATCGTGCTTCAAGGACGCGGACAATAAATTAATGCCCGTTATGATGATTTCTGAAACTATTCAAAATAGTTTTAATTACAATTTCGATATCAAAAAACAAGGTCCAGTTTTCTATATAAAACTTGTCCAGACGAATTCGCTTGCGCATTTGATCATTGTCTAATACTTCTCCTCTATAGCCTTTTATTTGCGCCAAACCGGTAATTCCGGGCTTAACGAAATGCCTGACCATATATTTATCAATTATTTTGGAATACTGCTCTGTGAGAAAAACAGGATGTGGCCTTGGCCCAACAACAGACATATCACCCAGTAATACATTAAAAAACTGGGGCATTTCATCAATACTCGATTTGCGAATAAACTTCCCAATTTTAGTCATCCGCTCATCATTTACGCTGGTTTGTTTTTTATCGGAATGCCCGTTTACATACATCGATCGGAACTTAAAAACAAAAAATTCATCATTATTCAAGCCATTCCGCTTTTGTCTGAAAATAATTGGTCCTTTGGATTCGAGCCTGATTAATAAACCCAATATAGGAATTAACCAGCTCAGAATAAATAGGATGACCAAAGAAGAAAAGATTAGGTCAAAAGCTCTTTTAACCCATTTCATATCGGTCTGAAAAGGAATTTCGCGAAGAGCAAACACAGGAATATAATCGTAATATTGAAGTGCTAGGTTTTGACCATAATCGACTTTTGGATCCGGAATAAATTTAATTTCGATTAGGTTGTTTTCGGCAAAACGGATTAGGTCGTTTAATTCATCCACTTTTAGTTCTCCAACATTGCAATAGATTTGATGAAGATTTATTTTCTCTGCAAAAGCAGGGATATCTTCGAGCTTTCCCAGAAAAGGTTGTTCCGTTTTACGATTTGAAAAATAACCATGAAACCGATAACCATATTCTTTTTTATAAGTAAAAAAATCGGCCAGTTTAGTCGAATTTTCAGCAATTCCGGCAATAATTACATTTCTAAAATTTCCACCCATCAGGCGGTAACGTTTAATTAAAAAATAGGCTAAAACGCGAATAAAAATGATAGAGCCTCCAAGAAAAAGAAGCATCTGGAAAATATATCTTATTAATTCAGTTGAAAGATTAATTTGGTAAATGGTAAAGAATGCAAATGCCATAAATGAAAAAACAAGCATTTGCTTAAGGATGTCCTTTATTATTCTGGTTATTTTAGTTAACCTGAAAATTTGATAAATACCTAAGATGTTTGCCGCAACAAACCACCCTAAATTCATCATCCAAAGAAAGTTAAAGATTTCAATTCCTTGTATACTTTTAGGTAATATAATAAACAAATACAAGCATCCGTTTAATACTAGAATATCAAGTATAAAAGTAGATGGTCGTAACAGGCCAGAGTAGCGAGTTTTCATATTTTATTAGTCCGGTTTGCAATGCAAAAGTATAACGAATAAATTAAAAAAATATTATTTCGTTATTGTAATTTCCCGATTTGTTAGCATAGAAATGTATTCCTTTGTCAGGCTATCATATATTGCAATTCGAATATGATAGGTGTCAGCTGGCAGGCTTAAGGAATGAAAAGAGATTTTAAATCCTGAATTATCGAGCTTATTTTCTGAAGAAAATGCATGGGTTACATCTTTTCTAATAAATTTTTCAGTTTCAATTACGAACTTTTGATTATTAGATTCGAAAATGAGTTTAATATTATTTTCCGAGGCATTTTGATTGGGGATAAATGCCCAACCGCTTAGTTCTATAGATGCAGCATTAAATTGGATTTGTTCGACATTAAATTTAATACCTGACCCTTCAGGGTATGATATTTTTGATTCAGTGGGTATGGCACTATCATTTATCCATTTAGAGGTTGGACAAAAAATCATTTCGTTTTCCTTTGTTAAATATACAAAACTGAGATTTAGTTTTTGATTTATAAGGCTATCTGAAAGGATATGCAGATTAAATCCTGAATATTCTAAATCGTTTCTGTTAAAGTGTGCATTTAAATCTGTACGTTTGACCTGGCTTGCCTTAAACAAATAACAAAATTTATCGTTGGAGAGTGCAATGTAAACAGAATCGAATAAAGTGTTTTCTTTGTTTGCTAAAAAAGCCCATCCTGATGCTTTAAGAACGTTTTTTTCGTTGTAAAAACTTTCAATATTATAATTCACATCTTTTTCAAGAGATGACCATAAATTACATCTTTGGATAGAGGATGGAGTAGAATAGGCTGCAACAATTGAATCAATCATCCTTTGATTATCTGCTGATAATCGGAGCGGTATTTCTTTGGTTTTCGAATAAACAAGAAAAAATCCATCAAGATAAGATAAATTGATTCTTTTCTTAAAGATTTGTGTACGGAAACTTTCAATGTGTGCGGAAGTTGTAATAAATAAATAATCAGAATTTATTTCTGAAATCAACTCTAATTCAATCGAATTTTTAAATTGATTACTTTTGACTAAATTATCGCGAGCTACATAGCCATTGGTTATTGGTTTTTTTTCTTTAAGAGCTAAAAAATCTAAATCCTGATAATCCATATTTGATAACAAATGGTTTTCAAATGGTGGATAAGTGCATATTACATTAAATTCTTTAAACACTTCTAACCATTTTTCTTCAGTAAATGGGGTTTGATATTTTCCGTGCTCTAAATTTCTGAAATTTAAAATTGGCTGAATATCATAAATTTGCACTAAAAACAGCAAACTTAAAATAACATATTTTATGCTATTAGCAATGGGGCTTTTCAAGAAATATATAAAAGTTCCAAATAGTATTAAATAGTAGCTTAACCAGAAAAAACGGGCACTTGCCCTGAATATTTCACCAATTTGCATAATCATTTTTGGAGGTTGTATTTCAAGAAGCATATGATTCCCAAAAGTAACAGTGCCTGTTATAGCAAAAATTGAAAGGATTATACTCAGTAAAAAAAGAGGAAAATACTTTCTGTGCTTAATCAAATTATTACTCTTTTTAATACTTAAATAGAGATATAGACCAATTGAAAGCAAGAGTAAAATTATCATCCCTAATCCCAAATACATAAAACCTTCGTACTGGTAATCTGATACTTTTTCCAATGAAGGTAAACTATTAGAAAATCCGAACGAATTGATGAGCGCATTTAAAT
>JAZDJM010000251.1:0-7338 GCA_043804305.1 Bacteroidota bacterium | reverse complement strand
AAAAAAGTCCTGAAAAGAAATGATAACTGATGCAAAAATTTTAATTGTTGATGATGATGCTTTAGGACTTAGCCTCATGAAAAAAGCTTTAACGAGAAAGGAATACAAAATCGCGACGGCTACAAATGGGAAAACTGCATTAACAAAAGCGTTTGCCAATAATTTTGATATTATTATCTTAGATATAAAATTGCCTGATATTAGTGGATTTAGTATTTGCGAGAAATTAAAACAACATCCTGCTACAACTAATGTTCCTGTGGTTTTTTTAACCGGATTAAATAACCACAGCGATGTAGTAAAAGGATTTGAGGTTGGCGCTGTCGATTATATTTCAAAACCATTTCACGCAGAGGAGTTTAACAAAAGGATTGATAATCATTTAAAACTTAGAGACTACTCAAAAAACCTGGAAGAAATAGCCCGGATCTCTCAGGAATCAAAGAAAAATATAAGCACTTTTATTTCATCTCTGGCTCATGAACTTAAGAATCCGCTGAATTCTATTATAGGTTTCTCTGAGATTCTTCAAGGTAAAAGCATTTCTGAAGAAGAGAAAATTAATTATTTAAAGCATATAAATAATAGTGGTCAGGATTTACTTCATTTGCTAAATGATTTAATCGATTTATCAAAATTGGAAGCCGAACTATTAGAAGTTCATTATTCAAATATCTATCTAAACAATGAGCTTCAAGATCTTCACAAAAACTATTCCGATAAATTGTTTAAAATTCGCGGTGATAAAGTAAGCCTAGAGTTGGATTTAGGAAATGATGATCCTAAATTCACTTTTTTTTCTGATGTGGTGCGTTTTACACAGGTATTTCAAAATTTAATCGACAATGCCATTAAATTCACAGAAAAAGGAAAAATTACTTTTGGTTATCGTATAAAAAGCAGTCAGCGGATACAGTTTTTTGTAAAAGATACCGGTGTTGGCATGAGCGAGGATCAATTGGAAAATATCTTTGTAGAATACGAACTGGCTCAACAAAAAATGAAAATAACCAAATCGGGAAAGGGCGTTGGTATAGCATTATCTAAAAAACTGGTTCAATTGCTAAAAGGTGAAATGGGTGTGAATTCTATTTTAAACAAAGGTTCGGAGTTTTATTTTAATTTGCCCCGAATTAGCTCTTTGGAAATAGAAAGTAACGCCATAATCAAAGAAGAAGATCTGTACAATTGGGAAGGTAAAAAGATTTTAATTGCCGAAGATGTTTTGGTTAATTATCTCTTTTTTGTCGCCTTGTTTAAAAAAACAAAAGCCGAGTTAATTCATGCCCGGGATGGGTTTCAGGTCCTGGAAATATTAAAATCAAATAAGGTAGATCTGATTTTAATGGATATGGTCATGCCCGAAATGGATGGAATAGAAGCATCCAAAGAAGTAAGGAAAATGCAGCTGCATATACCCATCATTGCTCAAACAAGTATGAACGAACGTTCGGATAAAGATGAAATATTTAAGGCCGGTTGCAACGACATTATTACCAAACCAATAAAACCTCGCATACTTTTAAATAAAATAAATCGTTTTTTCGAATAAATACTTATAATAATGACAGCCATAAACAATATTTTAGTAGTCGATGATATTCAATCTAATCGTATTTTATTGGATAAAATATTGTCGGATGAAGGTTATCAAGTGATTTCAGTTGCTAATGGCGAAGATGCCATAAATTATGTCAATGAAAATGAAGTCGATCTGATACTTCTTGACATTATGATGCCTAATAAAGATGGATTTACTGTTTTTAAGGAATTGAAATCAAAGGAAAAAACAGCTTCAATTCCTGTAATTTTCATTACAGTGATAAATAATGATGCAGATACACTACGTGCATTCGAGATGGGAGCGGTTGATTATATTACAAAACCATTTACACCTACCGAATTGCGTATACGAATTAGAACCCAAATTGCTTTGGTTAATGCCCGGAAACTTGGTCATGAAAATTTACCAAATGTGCAGGTAGAGAAAGATGATTTAGATTCATTAATTACCGATATGAATGAACAATTGCATTCATTTAAAAATAAACTAAACCTGCTACAGTCCAGAGAAATAAATAAAATTGAGCAAGAAAGGTTAAATGCTTTAAACTCCGAACTGGATGAAATTAAACAACTTTTTAAAAATTTAAGAAAATAGCCCAATTAATTTATTCTTAAAAGTTTATAAGTTGAGGGTTTTTTTATCCGTATAATTTTCATTTTATTAAAAAGCTTGATTTTCCTAAGCTAGTTTTTTACTATTTTTGTGTGCACAAACTGAATAAAAAATTATGAGCTTTTTATCAAACCGCATTACTTCTCTTACCGTTTCTGCAACATTAGCAATGACAACAAAAAGCCGCGAGCTTAAGGCGCAAGGCATTGATATAATAAATCTTAGTATAGGTGAACCTGATTTCGACACCCCTGAATTTATAAAAATCGCTGCTAAGAAGGCAATCGACGAAAACTATACCCATTATACTCCTGTTCCTGGCTATCAGGAACTTCGCGAAGCCGTTGCCAATAAATTAAAAAGAGATAATAATTTAGCTTATTCTGCCGATCAGATTGTTGTTTCAACCGGGGCGAAACAAGCAATCAGCAATGTTTTATTCAGTATTCTAAATCCCGGTGATGAAGTTATCGTTCCTGCACCATTTTGGGTTTCATATACAGAAATGATTAAACTTGCTGAAGGTGAGCCTGTTATTATTAAATCGTCTATTGAGACGAACTTTAAAATTACAGCTGAACAACTTCAAAACGCTATAACCTCCAAGACTAAGGCCATGATTTTCAGCTCACCCTGCAATCCAAGCGGTAGCGTTTATAGCAAAGATGAATTGTTTGCATTTGCTCAAATTCTCATGAAATATCCAAATTTGGTAATAATTAGTGATGAGATTTATGAACATATCAATTTTAATGGAGATCATCAATCCATTGCTCAGTTCGAAGAGGTTAAAAATCAGGTAGTGGTTATAAACGGGGTTTCAAAAGGTTTTGCAATGACCGGCTGGAGAATTGGCATAATGGCCGCAAACAAAGAAATTGCAGATGCTTGTATTAAATTGCAAGGACAAACAACCTCCGGAACAAATTCAATAGCTCAAAGGGCTTCGATAGAAGCCTTTCATTGCATAGCAAATGAAAGTGCAGACTTGAAAAATATGGTTAAAGTCTTTAAAGAACGTCGCGATTTGCTTTTTAATCTATTAAAAGAAATTCCGGGCATTAAAATAAATTTACCTGACGGCGCTTTTTATTTATTTCCGGATATTAGTTCTTATTTTGGAAAAACCGACGGCTCATGCATTATAAATAATGCGGATGATCTAACACTGTATTTGTTAAATAAAGCAACAGTTGCCTTGGTAAGCGGTGAACCTTTTGGAAACGAAAAATGCATCCGTTTTTCATATGCCACATCAAATGCAGTTCTCATCGAAGCAGCTAAACGAATTAAGGATGCACTTGCATTGTTAAAGTAAAGGGTATTCTAAATAATCTTAATTCACTCCAAAGCCATTTTCAAGCTAAATTGGATATATTTTCTATTTTTGCATGACTAATTTAGATATGACAGACTTTCAAGGATTTTCGAAATTATTTGAGCAGTTTAATTCGCTCAAGGTTTTAATAATAGGTGATGTAATGATAGATTCTTACCTCTGGGGAAAAGTGAATCGCATTTCACCTGAAGCTCCCGTACCAATTGTTGAGGTTAAAAAACGCGCAAATCGATTAGGTGGTGCTGCCAATGTTGCGATAAATATTAAAGCACTAGGTGCTGAACCTATTTTATGCTCCGTAATCGGAAATGATAACCAAGCCGGTACTTTTCTTAAATTGCTTGCAGATGAAAAGATTACTTCTGAAGGAATTATACAAAGCCAAAACAGAATTACTTCCACAAAATTCAGGGTAATTGGTAATAATGCGCAAATGCTACGAGTTGATGAGGAAATGCTCGACGATTTAAATGAACAAGAACAATTCGACTTGATTTCTAAAATTCAGGAAATAATTTCAAAAAATAAAATTGATGTTATTGTTTTTCAGGATTATGATAAAGGTGTTATTTCAAAAATAATTATTGAAAAAACGAAAGAATTAAATAATAATATCCCTATCGCCGTCGATCCAAAGAAAAAGAATTTTTTCCATTATACGGATATTGATTTGTTTAAACCCAATTTAAAAGAATTGCAGGAAGCTACAAACAGTCATTTCGAGAAAAAGGATTTTATCAGGCTTAAAGAGGAAGTAGAAAAACTGCAGAAGAAACTAAACAGCAAAAAAATATTCACAACCTTATCTGAACAAGGTGTTTATATCAGTGAAAATAAAAATGGAGCTTATCTTTCTGAATTAATTCCTGCCCACCGACGAAGTATAGCAGATGTTTCAGGTGCAGGCGATACGGTAATTAGCGTTGCAGCCTTATGTTTGGCTTTAAAAACCGATAAAAAAATATTGGCCGAACTGTCAAACTTGGCCGGAGGACTTGTTTGCGAAGAACTTGGTGTAATTCCTATCAATAAAGAAAAACTATTAAAAGAGGCAATTAAAATCTATGGATAATCCCAATATAAATTTTCAACCCGGTAAAAAAGAACAGGTTAGACAAATGTTTAACAGTATTGCCGGGAAATACGACTTTTTAAATCACTTTCTGTCTGTTGGCATCGATCAGCTGTGGCGCAGAAAATTAGTTAAGATGCTGAGTAAAGAAAACCCGAAAAAGATACTTGACCTAGCAACTGGAACCGGAGATTTGGCAATAGCTTTAATAAAGTGTAATCCAACTGAAATTATTGGCGCCGATATTTCAGAAAACATGCTTCTAGCCGGCAATGAAAAAATTAAAAGAAAAAAACTGGATAATCTGATAAAACTTGAACTTGGAGACTCTGAAAATTTAAAATATTCGAACGATTATTTTGATGCTATTACGGTTGCTTTTGGAGTTCGAAATTATGAGGATTTGGATAAGGGCTTGTATGAAATGCACCGCGTAACTAAAAAGGGCGGTACAGTCTGGATTTTGGAGTTTTCAAAACCTACTGTTTTCCCGGTCAAGCAGTTGTATAATTTCTATTTTAAATTTATACTTCCAACAATCGGCAGGTTTATATCAAAAGACAAAAATGCATATACTTATTTACCCGAATCTGTTGGCATATTTCCTGACGGTGAAAATTTTCTGTCACACCTACGAAAAGCCGGCTATGTAGAAAATAATCAATTAAAACTAAGTTTTGGCATAGCCTCTATCTATTATGGAAGAAAATAAATACTAAATTGCACATTAAATCGTTTATTGAAAAAAAAGTTTTGAAAAAGAGAGTCTATTTATACCGCATCCTTATCGTATTTCTTGGATTTATTATTTTAACTCCCGCACGGAGCCAACAGGTAAAAATCGAAAACCTTCCCTTTTTCGACAATAAAGAGTATCATTTTGGTTTTTTTCTTGGTGTAAACCAAATGTTGTTTACGGTAAAAACAAAACCCGATTTTCAGAATGAATATTATCTTCAAAGTCAGTTTCCTGAATATAATTCCGATATTGCCAGAGTACTTGATATTGGGGTTGTTCCTACTTATGGTTTTAATGTCGGTATTATTTCCGATTTAAAATTATCAAATCATTTCAATCTGCGTTTTACACCTGAATTGCAATTTGGTGAACGAATTTTAGCTTATGATATTGAATATATTTACAGAGGAACAACTGATACCATATTTGGACACGAAAAAAGGATTTCTTCCACATTGCTCAATTTTCCACTTACTCTGAAATACAAAGGAAACCGAATAAACAATATGCGTCCCTATTTGCTTTTGGGTGGAAAACTTTCAATGGATTTGGGTGCTCAGGCCACTAAAACAGTTAATGCGAATGAACGTGATATTACGGTAAAGCTTTTTCGCGATGATGTTTATGCAGAAGCCGGAGTTGGATTCGATTTTTACTTCAACTGGTTTAAAATGAGTACCGAAATTAAAATGTCATACGGTTTAAGCCAAATGATGCTCTTCGAAAAAAACATCTGGGCTGATCCAATTCAATCCATCAGTTCAAAAGTTTTTCAATTTAATCTCACTTTTGAGTAGATTTATGCGTAAAGAAATTGAAATTCGCCTGAGCCCTGAAGAAGCTCAGAAACCTTCAGAATTTCTAAAACATATTATTCGTCATTCCAGGCAGAAGGAAAAAGATATCAAATCGTTTAGACTGATTAGGCGATCGATAGACGCACGAAAACCGGCCATAAAAATTCAAATGCTCTTTGAATTTTTTCTTTATGAAGAAGCAGAAGAGATAGAAAAAATCCCGGTAAAATATTCCGTGCGTTCAAAACCAAAAAGCGTTTTGGTAATAGGAGCAGGGCCGGCAGGATTATATGCATCTCTCAGCCTGCTTGAAAGAAGGATTAAGCCAATTTTACTCGAAAGAGGTAAAAATGTTGGCGAAAGAAAAATGGATATTGCTCTGCTCAATAAGGAACATTTGGTCAATCCGGAATCAAATTATTGTTTTGGCGAAGGCGGAGCCGGAACTTTTTCTGACGGAAAACTGTATACGCGTTCCTCAAAACGCGGAAATGTAAAGCATATTTTAGATGTTTTTGTTGCTCACGGGGCAGATCCTGACATACTTATCGATGCTCATCCGCATTTGGGAACCAATAAACTATCCGGCATCATTAAAAATATCAGAAATACAATCTTAGATGGCGGTGGTGAAATTCATTTCGAGACCAAAGTTGTGGATTTTATTATTAAAAACCGCAAAGTTTTGGGCGTAATCGATCAGGATGGAAAAGAACATTTTGCAGATGCCGTAATTCTTGCAACAGGACATAGTGCACGGGATATCTATTATTTACTTGATAACAAAGGCATTCAACTCGAAGCCAAAGATTTTGCTATGGGCGTAAGAATTGAACATCCGCAGCAATTGATAAATACGATTCAATATCATTCGCCAATCAAAAATCCGCATTTGCCTACGGCCTCCTATAATCTTGTTTGTCAGGCACAGAACCGCGGTGTATTTTCATTCTGTATGTGCCCCGGCGGCATTATTGTTCCTTCGGCAACCGGTCCGAATCAGGTGGTGGTTAATGGAATGTCGAATGCGGAGCGCAGTTCGCCCTATGCCAATTCGGGTATTGTGGTCAGTATTTTGCAAGAAGATTTGCAGGACTTTAAAGCATATGGAGTATTTGCCGGATTAAAATATCAAGAAGAATTGGAATTGCTTGCTTATAAAGCCGGGGGTGAAACTCAAACAGCGCCGGCTCAGCGGATGATTGATTTTGT
>JAZDJM010000250.1:0-2061 GCA_043804305.1 Bacteroidota bacterium | reverse complement strand
TTTGTTTTGTATTTAACCGCTAAAACGGAAGGCTGGCTAAAAATAGTCGGTTTTGTTACAGGCTGGCTGTTAATAGTGCTTGCCGTCCTGTCCATGTTGTTAAGTTCAATTTTTGCCGCTAAAAAACCGTATTTTAGACACTGCCCTTTTTACTTACATGAAAAAATGAAACTTGGCATGCCAATAATACAGAAACAGCAGGAAGAATTAAAAAATCAGAAAACGGAAAATAACAGGGACTGTCCCGTAAAAACAATACAGCAAATTAAAAAGGAATTAAAAGAAGGAAAAAGAACAGGAGCAGCATGCCAAAAATACTGATTTTTACGTCATTGCGAGCACATTCGCTTTGCTCAGTATAAACTCCGCGAAGCAATCCACTGCATATACCAGTTAGTTTTGCCTCTTATAAACTCTCCGGTTATGTCCGGTAAAACATGCGGATAGGGAGGGAGAAAAGTTATATCGATTTTCCCTGCACTTGATGTTTCAGGATATTTTTTACCATATTCGTAATGAGTCAAAAGGTTTACATCGTTTGCTTCGTTCCAGCCCTCCTGAATAAGCAATTTCGCGTTTAATTCAAAGAGTTTTTCAAGCTGAATTTTTGTAAGCTTATAATTTCCGGGTTTTTGCGGTGAAACAAAACCCGCCATGCCGCAAACAGCAACGCCTATTTTTCCGGTATTTCCCCCGCCGGTATGCGCCGCATAATTTCCGTCTGTACAGACATCATTGGCAGAAACAGGATAAACGCCTTTATAAACTTTGCCGCCGCAGTCAATAAGATAATGATAATGCTGAAAATCGGTTTTATTTGGAGTAAAACCTCCAGCCGTCCAGTGGTTAATAATTTTTCTCTTCATTTTTTTTTGCCTCATCAAAAACCTGTTGAACTTCCTGACGAAGTTCCGACCTTAAAACAAACTGGAACAAAACAAGAATAATCCGCACATATACAGGCAAAGGAAGTTTTTTAATTTCATCAATAATCAAATTAACGACATATTCCAGTTTGGCGCTTCCTTGACCGCTCCCGATAAAATTTTCCGCCTGACTGATTTTATCAAGGACGATTTTTTTTATAGTTTCTTTTTTCTCCTGATTATTGCTCCCTGCTAATAAACATTCATATCTTTTCTTTAACTCACTTGTTATCATTGATATTTCCCCTTTTTATACCAAGTTGCAATCAAAATATAACTTTTTACGTCATTGCGAGGGCTTTAGCCCGAAGCAATCCACAGAATATACCTGATTTGGATTGCCACGCTCCTGTTAGTCGCTCGCAATGACGGCAAGCTTTGATTGCAAATTGGTATTATTAATTACCCTAAACCGCTTAACCAGTTTGAAGCAGCACTTTGAACCACAGGATACAATAAATTATGCAAAACCTGATGACCGGCTTTATTCGGATGTATGGTATCTGAACTGCAATAAGTTGCTATTTGTTCTGTTGTCCATCCTGTCGAAAAATCACAAATAAAAATATTGTTTGCAATTGCTATATCGTTCATTTTGCTTCTATAACTTGCAATATAAGGTGTTCTTGTCGCTTCTGTGGTCGTATTGGGTGTGCAAAGTATTATTACAATATTCGGGTTTTGTTGTTTCCAGTAACTGATAACTTTATTTAAATTAATTTCAAAATTAGCCAGTGATATTGCCTGGTTTGCGCAGTCATTCATCCCTATTCCTATTGTTAATAAATCAGGTGTTAATCTGCCGTTCCAATAGAAATTTGAAACAAGTTCCGATGAATCATGACCGCCAAGACCCTTATTTAAATGTTTAATATTTCCGTAATTTAGCCTGATAGCTTTATAAAGCTTGGTTGAATAAAGGTCATCACCTGTCGCGCCTGTTTCATAATTGCACCAAACGGTAGAATCACCTAAAGCTAAATACAAACCGCCTTTACGCATTTTTAAATACCTCTGTTCCTGTTATTGACCCGTATATCTGACCGCTTGCCACAGTGCTTAATACTCTGATTTCCATACTGCCGCCTTCCTGAATATATACATCTCCGTCAAAAATAACAGTATAAGGCGTATA
>JAZDJM010000249.1:0-2570 GCA_043804305.1 Bacteroidota bacterium | reverse complement strand
ATGCATGCATCGTATTTGTATGCTGTTTTTTTATTACTTAATATTGTATATTGATTAAATAGCATAAGCGGTTAGCACATCACATTAAATACTTTAAAACCAGATTGTATGATATCAAGTATTGTTTTTCTTATCGTATTGGCCTTAACGGTCGTTTTGTTTTACCGAAGTGTAAATACAATTGTTAAAAATATTAAGCTGGGGAAACCCCAGATTATCAATGATCAGAAAGCCAAAAGGTGGAAAACCATGTTTTTGGTTGCCATTGGGCAAAGTAAAATGGTGAAAAAACCTATTGCCGGTATACTTCACCTGATGGTTTATGTGGGTTTTATCATTGTAAATATCGAAATGCTCGAAATTATGATTGATGGAATATCGGGCAGTCATCGTATTTTTTCGTTTTTACCCTATTACAATGTTTTGATTTCAGTCTTCGAGGTTTTTGCACTGGCTGTAATCATCGCTTGTCTGGTGTTTTTATTCCGAAGAAATGGTTTACGCCTGGAGCGTTTTCATAAAGCAGAAATGAAATGGTGGCCTCGTCTTGATGCTAACATCATTTTAATTACCGAAGTTTTATTAATGTCGGCATTGTTTTCGATGAATGCGGCTGATCGGGTTCTTCAATTACAAGGTGCAGAACATTTTACGGATACAGGCTCCTTCTTAATTAGTGGCTTATTTGTTTCATTGTTTGAAAATTTATCAGTTTCTAATCTGCTCTTTATCGAGCGTTTTGGTTGGTGGTTCCACATTGTCGGCGTTTTTGCTTTCTTAAATTATATACCTTATTCTAAACATTTCCATGTTTTTTTGGCCTTCCCTAATGTTTATTATTCAAAATTTAAACCTGCAACGTATATCGATAACATGGAATCGGTTACAAAAGAAGTTAAGATTGCTATGGGCGTATTAAACGAAGCAGATGCAGGAAATGAAGAAGTAGCACGTTTTGGAGCTAAAGATGTCCGCGATTTAAGCTGGAAAAGCTTATCCGATGCCTATACCTGTACCGAGTGCGGAAGATGTACGGCCGTTTGTCCTGCAAATTTAACCGGAAAACTGCTTTCTCCACGGAAGTTGATTATGGATACCCGCGATCGACTTGAAATTGTTGGAAAAGGAGTTAGTAAACAAGGTTCAGAATTTGATGATAATAAAGCATTATGGGGCGATTTTATTAGTCCCGAAGAGCTTTGGGCATGCACAACTTGCAATGCATGTACCAACGAATGCCCTGTTAATATTGATCATGTTTCCATAATTATGGAATTGCGCAGATACAGTTCACTGGAAGAAGCATCAACACCTGCAACATTAAATGCTGCTTTAACCAATATCGAAAATAATGGTGCTCCATGGCAATATGCAGCAGACGACAGGATGTTATGGGCAGAAGGCATGAGTGTTCCAATTATGGCTGATGTCTTTGCCAATGGCAAAAAACCAGAATATTTGTTTTGGGTAAGCTCAGCCG
This sequence comes from Bacteroidota bacterium, assembly GCA_043804305.1. GTDB lineage: Bacteria > Bacteroidota > Bacteroidia > Bacteroidales > UBA12170 > UBA12170. The sequence continues at coordinate 1,090 of JAZDJM010000249.1, read as the reverse complement.
GGGCTTTCGACGATAGATATAAAAAGGTGATTCGTAGTTTCGTGAAAATTCTAAATCATTTAAAAATTGATTATGCTGTTTTGGGAACTGAAGAAAGCGACAGTGGAGATCTTGCTCGCAGAGCAGGTAATGAAATGCTGTTTCAAATGCAGGCTTTAATGAATATAGAAACCTTAAATGCCTATGAAGTAAAAAAAATCATTTGTTGTGATCCGCATGATTTTAATACACTAAAAAATGAATACATCGACTTGGACGGTAGATTTGAAGTGCTGCATCACAGTCAGTTTCTTCAGCAGCAAATTGATGCGGGAAATCTGAAAATCAGCAGCGAACAGTTTAAAGACAGTAAAATCACTTTCCACGATCCGTGTTATTTAGGAAGAGGAAATGGCGAGTATGATGCACCACGAGCTGTTTTAAATGCTATTCCATCAATAAAAGTTGAAATGAAAAACAGCAAATCGTCGAGTTTATGCTGCGGTGCAGGTGGCGGACAAATGTTTAAAGAGGCTGAAAAGGGTGATAAAGAGGTTTTTATGGAGCGAACAGAACAAGCTCTTAAAACAGGATGCAATATTATTGCAACTGCCTGTCCGTTTTGTATGGCAATGATTACTGATGGTATTAAATACAAAGAAAAAGAGTTGGAAGTTAAAAATTATGATATTGCAGAATTGATTGTTCTGGGTATGGAGCTCTAAATTCAAAGGACGGACTTTGTGGTATACAATTGCAAATGAAGTCAGCTTAAAATTCAAGGAATAAAATCCTTAATTTTGAAAAAAACATGCATATTTCAATTCATGGATTGGCTTATTTTATGAAGAAATACACCTTAGTATTGTTTCTGTTATGTGTTCTTAAATTGAGTTCGCAAAACAACACACTTCCATTTAAATCGGGTGAAAAATTGGTGTATTCAGCACATTATCACTGGGGTTTTTTATGGGTGGAAGCAGGTAAAGTAAGCTTTCAGTTTGATATTGAAAAGAAAGAAAGCTCGCAAATATTAAAGATGCAAAGTATTGGAACAACACTTCCCAAATACGATTGGTTGTTTAAAGTAAGAGATACTTTTGGAAGTGAA
>JAZDJM010000248.1:0-15553 GCA_043804305.1 Bacteroidota bacterium | reverse complement strand
CAAACTCGACGCTCAAAATTGGCTATTACCTAATTTTCAGGCAATTTCAAATGCTAGATTTGATTGTGCAGAAATCCGCTTTAAAAATAGCCACAAAGATTTTTACCGATTACCAGCCGATTTAGATATAGAAAAAGGTGATGTAGTAGCTGTTGAAGCTTCTCCTGGACATGATATAGGAATAGTTAGTTTAACAGGAGAAACTACCCGCATTCAGATGCAAAAGAAGAAAGTTGATCCACTTTCTGATAACATTAAGAAAATCTACAGACTAGCTCGCCCTGGCGATGTTGAAAAGTGGATAAAAGCAGCGGAACGTGAAGATCTTTCAATGATTAAAACCAGAAAGATAGTTGGCGATTTGGACCTGAAAATGAAAGTGAGTGATGTGGAATTTCAGGGCGATGAAACTAAAGCTACCTTTTATTATACAGCAGAAGATAGAGTTGATTTCAGACAATTGATACGGGTTTTAGCAGAATCATTCAGGGTTCGAATCGAAATGCGCCAGATAGGAATCAGACAGGAAGCAGCAAGGGTTGGAGGCATTGGTTCTTGTGGCCGAGAGCTATGCTGTTCAACATGGTTAACAAGTTTCACCTCAGTTACCACACAGGTTGCGCGTACTCAGCAGCTTTCTTTGAATCCTCAAAAACTGGCAGGACAATGTGGAAAGTTAAAATGTTGCCTGAATTTTGAATACGATTCCTATTACGATGCTCAAACTAATTTTCCGGATACCAACATCATTCTGAAGACCAAAAAAGGCGATGCTTTTTTTCAGAAAATGGATGTTTTACAGGAAATTTTTTGGTATTCCTATACAACTGAACCAAATGCATTTATTCCGATTCATTTGAGTAAGGTTAAATACATTATGGGAAAGAATAAAGGAGGAAAAAAACCCGATGATTTGGAATCGTATATGATAAAATCACCTGAGAAAAAGAAACTGAATGGCATAGAAGAAGGGGACCTTAACCGCTTTGACAAATGATAATATTGATAAAATGCGTTTAAACAACAAATTATATTTTTTTAAAACAGCATTCTTACTTATACTTTTGCTGCCTGCGAGTAGTATCTTTTTTGCGTGTAATTCAAATCAATTTTATGAAAAAAATACAGTTATAAAGAATAATTCGTGGTATTTTAAAGATTCAAAAGTTTTTGAGGTTGAACTCAAAGACAGTTTAAAAATTTATAATTTTTATATTAATGTTCGAAATACCATTGATTATAAGTATGCAAACCTCTATTTGTTTATTAATTCGGAATTGCCGGATGGAAAAATAGCAAAAGATACTGTGGAATTTCAAATTGCAGATTATCAGGGTAAATGGCTTGGAAAGGGCAGCGGCAAATTCCGTTACAATAGTTTTCTTCTAAGGAAAAATATCAGTTTTAATAAAAAAGGCCTTTACAAATTCAACCTTGTCCACGCCATGCGATCGGATAGTTTAAAAGGGATTGCTGATGTGGGTATACGAATAGACATAGCCAAATAAAAATATTTTTGATTGCATCAATATGAAATAGCCATGATTAAAAAATCACCAACTGGAATGATTATATACTTTTTGGCTATTCCATGTGTCCGAAATTTAAAATTATAAACACATGAAAAATTCAAATAAAAGAAGAAAATCCAGCAAAGAGACTTCAGACTTCAGAAAATGGAGTTTAGTTCTATGGGCAAGTTTTTTTATCGGAATCGCTTTAATAATTGCTCTGTTTGCACTAATTTCTGAAGGGTTTTTAGGTAAAATGCCTAGTTTTGAAGAACTTGAAAATCCTGAATCATCACAAGCATCAATTATTTATGCGGATGATGGCCGAGTTTTGGGCTCATATTTTATTGAAAATCGATCGGATGTTGATTTTAGAGATATTTCGCCAAATCTGATAGATGCTTTAATAGCTACGGAAGATATTCGTTTTTACGAGCATTCGGGAATTGATTTTAAAGCATTGGCCCGTGTAATGTTTGGTGTAGTAACAGTTTCCAATAAAGGCGGAGGTTCTACAATTACTCAGCAGTTAGCAAAGCAATTATTTACCGAAAAACCAGGAAATAGTTTTCAACGTATTCGACAGAAACTTATCGAATGGGTTATATCCATTAAGCTTGAAAAAAGTTATTCAAAAGAAGAAATTCTGGCGATGTACCTAAATAAATACGATTTTATAAACGATGCAGACGGAATTCGAACAGCTTCACGTGTTTATTTTAATACAACCCCCGATTCGTTGTCCTTAAATGAATCCGCAACTTTAATCGGAATGTTGCAAAATTCCTCGCTCTACAATCCTTTTCGACGTCCCGAAATGGTTTTACAGCGCAGAAATGTAGTTTTAGGACAAATGTATCGTTACAATTATATCGACAGAATTACATACGATTCGGCGGTCGTGCAGCCTTTAAACTTGAATATAAACAAACAAGGTCATACCGAGGGAATGGCCAATTATTTTCGAGAATACCTCAGGGGCTGGCTAAGCGATTGGGCCACAGCGAATCAAAAGCTCGATGGCACTGCGTATAATTTATATCGCGATGGACTGCGTATTTATACAACTGTAAATTACGATATGCAAACTTATGCAGAATATGCTGTAAAAGAGCATTTAAGCAAAGACCTGCAGCCTTCGTTTTATAATCATTGGAAAGGATATAAAAACAGCCCTTTTGTTTTTGAAAAGAATGCAGCTGCCGAAATCGAGAAGATTATGGAAACGGCTAAAAAACGATCTGAACGTTATCGCTTAATGAAACAGGCCGGTATTTCAAATGATTCTATCGATATTGCTTTTAAAACACCTGTTGAAATGACGCTTTTTTCGTGGAAAGGCGATATAGATACAATCCTTAGTCCGATAGACAGTATCCGGTATTATAAGCATATTTTGCAAGCCGGTCTAATGTCTGTAAATCCTCAAACCGGACATGTTAAAGCCTATGTAGGAGGTTTGGATTATCGCTATTTTAAATACGATCATGCAACTCAGGCAAGAAGACAGGTTGGATCTACTTTTAAACCAATTGTTTATACCTTGGCGATGCAAGAAGGAAATATGTCGCCTTGCACCAAAATGGCCAATGTACAACCAATCATTCGTTTGCCTGACGGAACTTTCTGGAAACCAAGAAATTCAAACAGTAAATTTGAAGGTCAGGAAGTGACTTTAAAGTGGGCTTTGGCTAATTCCATTAACTGGATTTCTGCACAGCTGATTGATAAATACAATCCGGAAGCTGTTGTAAAAATGGCGCAAAATCTTGGAATTACAAGTTATATTCCGCCGGTTCATGCGATTGCCTTGGGCACGCCAGATATATCTCTTTACGAAATGGTAGGTGCAATGGCCACATTTGCCAATAAAGGTGTTCATCAAACTCCAATTTTTATTACCCGTATCGAAGATAAAAACGGTAATGTTCTCGCCAGATTTACTCCAAAATCGAACGAAGCCATGAGTGAAGAAACCGCCTACCTTATGCTCTCGCTGATGAAAGGAGTTGTTGAAAGCGGTACCGGAATTCGATTAAGATTAACTTATGGATTGAATAATCCGATAGCAGGAAAAACCGGAACAACTCAAAATCAGTCTGATGGCTGGTTCATGGGAATTACTCCAAAATTAGTTACCGGGGTTTGGGTAGGAGCTGAGGATAGATCAGTACATTTTAGAACAATCACCGAAGGGCAAGGTGCAAATATGGCACTTCCAATATGGGCAATTTATATGCAAAAAGTGTATGCAGATTCCAGAATTGGACTTTATCAGGGCGATTTTGATAAACCTACCAAACCGTTGTCTGTTGAAATTGACTGTGATAAATTCGATGCCAGTCTGAGAAAAAAATTTTTTGAAACTGATGATGATTTTTAAGGATTAATTTCCTTTCAATCGCTTCATATACAGCAGACTAAAAACTATCAAAAAGATTGCCAGCCCGATACTGATTGTTAATAAAACAGGATTATCATTCAGGCTTTGTTTTTGTTCAATAAAATATCCCATACTTACATTGATAACCGAAGTTGGAAGCAATCCGATTGCAGATCCCCAAAAATAGGACGATGGTTTAATCTTTGATATTGAAAATGCTGCGTTTAAAAAACTTGTCGGAAAAACATACAAACTTCTTAAAATAATGATCGCCGAAAATCCCTTTTCTTCAATTAATTGATTTATTTTTTTTATTTGAGTCTGCTCACCGTATTTTTTTGTAAAAACCTCATGAAACAAAAAATGGATATTGTAATAAGCCAAAATTACACCGCTTGTTCTGCTTAATAAACTGACTAATAAGCCCGGAAAAAAACCATATAAATAGCCAAAGAATATCGAAAAATAAAAAGTAGGTAAATTTAATATGGAAAAAAGTATTAAAACCAAAGAAAAAATTAGTGCACTTAAAACAAGATTTTCATCAATTAAGCTGATAAATTTATTCAAATGCTCAACCTGCAAGGATTTGTGTAAATCAAAATAATAAAAAAGACCGGCTGCTGCAATTACAATAAAAATATAGAGTAATCTGGATAAGTTCTTTTTCATCTGTTTATAATTTGTTTTTTAATGGTCATATGGAACATCCGGTTTAATCATCCTCCTATGTGTCAAAATTGTTTAGTCGTGGATGTTTCATCTGTTTATAATTTGTTTTTTATTTGCCATATGGAGCATCCACTAAAATCATCCTCCTGTGTGTCAAAATTGTTTAGTCGTAGATGTTTCATCTGTTTATAATTTGCTTTTTAATTGTCAGATGGAACTCAAATGCCTTATAATCACTGCCCTGTGCGTCTGAAAATTCTTTTAGGCATGTTCGCTTCTTTCTTATTCTTTAAAGTAAATTCGCTTGACTCTTCTCGAAATTCCACTTATTATTTCATAGGGAATGGTCAGCGCGGCATTTGCTAACTCTTTGATGTGTTGTTGATTATTAAAAATTATTACTTCATCACCTTCCCGGGCAGCAGTATGGCTTAAATCGAGCATGCACATATCCATACATATGTCTCCGATTACCGGAACCTTTTCTCCATTTACAATAAAAGAGCTTTTTTCATTGCCTAATAAACGAGTAAGTCCATCAGCATAACCAATTGGAATGATACCGATTGTTTTGTCTTCTTTGCAGTAATATGCGCGGTTGTAGCCAACACTTTCACCTGACTTAAGCTTTTTTATCTGAGTAATAATCGTTTTCAGACTGCTAATATTTTCAAGTTTTTTTTCTTCAATTGGATCGTGCGAAATTCCATACAATCCAATGCCTAATCTTACCATATCAAACTGATATTCAGGAAAACGGCTAATGCCTGAAGAGTTTAAAAGATGCTTGAATATTGGATGGTCATATTGATCCTGTATTGTGTCAAAAACCTGATTAAGAATTTCAACCTGATTTCTTGTAAAATCGTCAAAGCGTTTATCATCGCTTGCTGCCAAATGACTAAATACAGAAGTTGGATAAATCAGGGCATTATTTTTCATTCGCTTTATCAATAATTCAACATCACTTGCTTCAAATCCAAGGCGATGCATCCCTGTATCGATTTTGAGATGTACTTTTATAGGTTTATTCTTTGGGATTATATTTTTTTTAATGGCTTCTTCAAGCTTATCCAAAATGCCGAATCCATAAATCTCGGGCTCCAAATCGTATTTAATGATGCTGTCGAAACTTTGTTCGTCGGGGCTCATTACTAAAATTGGAAGGTTAATTCCGGCTTTTCTGAGTTCTACGCCTTCATCAGCATAGGCAACAGCCAGATAATCAACCTGAAAGTACTGTAAAATATTTGCAATCTCAAAACTACCGCTGCCATACGAAAATGCTTTTACCATAATCATAAGTTTTGTTTCGGGCCTTAACTGCTGCCTGAAATAGTTGAGATTATGAATCATGGAATCCAGATTTATTTCTAATATTGTTTGATGAGATTTTTGCTGTAATGCTCTGGATATTTGTTCAAACTCAAAAAATCTTGCTCCTTTCAGTAAAATTGTTTCATTATGAAATTTTGTGAAAGGAAAAAGTTTCAGAAATTCTTCAGTGGAATTAAAAAATTGAGAATCAAGTTTAAATTGTATGCCCATGCGCGAAATTGCCGGTCCGATTCCAATTAACTTATCAATATTTTTTTCGGAAAGAAGTTGAGCAACTTCCTGATAGAGATCCAAATCGCTTTTTCCACTTTGCAGGATATCTGACAATATAACGGTTTTTTCCCGATGCTGATTTTGCTGATTCATAAAATCGAGCGCAATAGCCAACGAATTAATATCCGAATTATAACTGTCGTTTATAATAGAACAATTATTTATGCCTTCCTTTAATTCCAATCGCATAGCAATTGGATTTAGTTTTTTAATTCGCTCCTTAATAATTTGATTGTCGTAACCCAAATAAAGCATTAATGCCCAAACATGACAGCTGTTTTCAACCGAAGCAGCATCAATAAAAGGAATTTGAATTTCAAGTTCTTCAGATTTAAAAACTGCCTTAAGAAAAGTTGAATTACCACTCTTTTCGGCCTGAATAATCCGTAAGTCGGCTTCTTGCTTAAAACTCCAGGTAAACGATTTTATATTTTCAAGAATTTGAGATCGGATAATAATACCTTGAATATCAGAATGATCCAAGCAATAAATCAAAGTATCTACTTTTGTAAAAAGCTTAAGCTTTTCCCCGATTTTTTGGTTTATATTGATAAAATTCTCGCTATGTGCTTGTCCGATATTCGAAAAAATACCAATTGTTGGTTGTATAATTGTTTGCAATCTTTGCATTTCTTCCGGTTCTGAAATCCCGGCCTCAAAAATGGCAAGCTCATGTTGTTCCTTCATTTGCCAGACACTCAATGGCACCCCGATTTGGGAATTATAGCTTTTCGGACTTCTTACGATATCCTTATCGGCCTGCAACATTTGAAAAAGCCATTCCTTGATAATTGTTTTTCCGTTACTGCCTGTTATTCCAATTACAGGAATACTGAATTTTTTTCGTTTATCACTGGCCAGTGCTTGAAGTGCAAGCAAAGTATTTTCGACGACTATAAAATTGGCCTTAGTTAAATTATTGAGATTTGATGGTTCAGTACTTACCAAAAAATTTCGAATTCCCCTTTGATAAAGCGACGAAATATATTTGTGTCCGTCGTTCCTTAGTGTTTTTATTGCAATAAAAAGTGTGCCTTGCGGCGAAATTAATTTGCGGCTGTCAATAAGAATATCACTAATTTGAGTCTCGTTAAGAGATGCCGAAATTATTCGGCCGCTAACAACATGAGCGATTGAAGAAATTGTATACATGCAAAAATGATTTTATTGGCCCTGTATTAATAAGGCAGTCCATAAGGTTTATCAGCATTATCTTCACGAAGACTTGAAGCATCTTCGTCTTGTACTGCCTTACTGTTCATCTTTTTAAGCGCTGAAGGAAGAGGATTTTTTGTAATTTCCTCAAACATTTGTCTGTTTTTAACAATCTCCAGTCCCAAATAAATAGCCTGACGGAAAGAATCGGGTGAGGCTAAATTTTTTCCCGCAATCTCATAGGCTGTTCCGTGTACCGGCGAAGTTCGAACAATTGGTAATCCGGCAGTAAAATTTACACCTTCTTTAAATGCAAGTGTTTTAAATGGAATTAAACCCTGATCGTGATACATGGCAAGAACAGCATCAAAGTTCTTATAATTTTCAGATGCAAAAAAACCATCGGCAGCAAATGGCCCGTAGATTAATTTCCCTTCCTCCTGAGCTTTTTTAATGGCAGGAATGATAATTTCTGCTTCTTCATTGCCAATTAATCCATTATCAGAGGCATGCGGATTTAATCCCAATAAGGCAATTTTAGGTTTTCGGATAGCAAAATCATATTCCAAAGAATGATGCAGAACATTTATCTTGGTAGCGATAAGATTTGAATTTAAAGTGGGTGCAACATCTTTTAAAGGAATATGGCCGGTAACAACGCCAATGCGTAAATTTTCATTAACCAAAAGCATTAAATAATCTTTTATATCAAAAGCTTTTGCTAAATAATCTGTATGGCCATTAAAATTAAATTTTTCTGACTGGATATTATCTTTATTGATTGGAGCAGTTACCAGAAGGTCTATTGTATTGTTTTTCAAATCGTTTACAGCTGCTTCCAATGCCAAAAAGGCGAGCTCTCCTGCTTTTTTTGTCGATAGTCCGGGTTCAACTTTTAGCGTTGATTCTTCAATTGAAAAAAGATTCAGTTTTCCAGCTTGAAGCTTATTGGTGTTCTTTACGATTTGAAAACCGGAATTATTAAGGTTCAAATTTTCGATATAATAATTGGATACCGAAGCAGATCCATAAAGTATGTTTGTCGAAAATTCAAACATTCGCTTATCATTAAAGGTTTTTAAAATAACCTCATAAGCAATTCCGTTAAAATCGCCATGAGTAATGCCGACTATAATACCCAGGTCTTTATTTCGACTCACTTCCATTTTAGTTTTTTTTACAAAGATACTATATTATTGAATGTTCAAAAAAGCATTGAGGGCTTTAGAATTTTTAATTGTAAATATGTTAAATAACAGTTTTACATCGAAATCTGCAAATTTACCGCATATTGCATGCTGTTATTAATAAAATTATTTACTTATCGCCACGTTAGTTGATATTTTTTAAATTTACGGGATTAAAAAAAAACCTATGGCTCTGCTTAATTCTGTAGTTAGTTGGATAATGAAAAAGAGAATGCATCAAATTGAACTTTTCATTAAGTATCCGCATGATGTTCAATATGAATGGTTTAAAACGCTACTATCAAAAGCGGAAGATACAGAATGGGGAATTAAATATGATTTTAAGAGTATCCGGAATTATGAGCAATACAAAGAACGGGTTCCCATTTTTAATTATGATCAGTTAAAACCCTTTATTGATCGTACACGTGCCGGCGAGAAAAATATCTTGTGGCCTTCAGACATTAAGTGGTATGCCAAATCGAGCGGAACTACTTCTGACAGAAGTAAATACATTCCGGTAAGCAAGCACGCATTGGAAGAATGCCATTTTAAAGGCGGAAAAGATATGCTGTCGCTATACATAAACAGTCATCCTGATTCATTAATTTTCGACGGAAAGAGCATTGCCATGGGCGGCAGTCACCGAATTTCTGAAGTAAATAACGAATCTTATTACGATGGCGATTTATCTGCAATTCTCATTCAAAACCTTCCGTTTTGGGCCGAAATGCAACGAACACCAAACCTTTCGATTGCTTTGATGGACGAATGGGAAGAGAAAATAGAAAAAATGGCTGAAATAACCATGCAGCACGATGTTACCAATATGGCCGGCGTTCCTTCGTGGACGATGGTTTTAATAAAAAAAGTTTTAGAACTAAGCGGTGAAACAAACATAAAGAATGTTTGGCCAAATTTCGAAGTGTTTTTCTGGGGTGGTGTTAATTTTGAACCTTACCGCAATCAATTCAATCAACTTATGGATAATCAGCCAATTAATTATTGGCAAACCTACAATGCCTCTGAAGGTTTTTTTGGGATTCAGGACCGGAAAGGAGCAACTGATCTCCTTTTAATGCTCGATTACGGCATATTTTATGAGTTTCTGCCAATGGATCAGATTGATCTTGAAAACCCAAAAACAATCGCCCTTGAACAAGTAAAACTGGGTGTAAATTATGCATTAATTATTAGTACAAATGCAGGCTTATGGCGCTATAAAATTGGCGATACCGTAGTTTTTACCTCATTAAATCCATACAGAATTCAGGTGAGTGGCCGAACCCGAAATTTTATAAATGCCGTTGGCGAAGAGTTGATTGTTGAAAATGCTGATAAAGCAATAGGAATTGCCTGTAAAAAATGCAATGTTATAGTAAATGAGTATACTGCCGGGCCAATCTATTCGCTTGATACCAATAATGCGCGGCACGAATGGATTTTTGAATTCACAAAAGCTCCTGATAATATCGGGATATTCGTTAATTCGCTCGATAATGCTTTGAAATCGTTAAACTCAGATTATGAGGCAAAAAGGTATAAAAATATGGTTTTGCATGAGCCTGTGATACACATTGCTCCTGAAGGAACTTTTTATAAGTGGATGAAATCGAAAGGGAAATTAGGCGGTCAGCATAAAGTGCCACGTTTGGCTAATAACCGAAAACACTTGGATGAAATTTTACAAATGATGCCGACTAACTAAGGTTAATTCAAAACCGAATTAATCCTTAATTTTCGCGAAAATGCTTCGCATCTTATAATTTTTCGCAATTTCATGAAAATAAGTTTTTCCTTTTTTAATTCAGCTTAGCAAAATTAAAAATCCTGTTTTTTTATGCTTTCACAGAAAATATTAACAATCTATGTCAATCATTTTGCCTATTATTCAATAGTTTGAAAAAAAAATGGAGGAAAACTCAATCGATTGTTAAAAGATTCTTTTTTCAATATAAAAACTCAATATATTTATAATTTACTTTTGTTTATGAATTCTGTTTTGGTTTAAAAAATCAATAACTTTAAGCAATTCAGATTCAATCTCTAATTTGATCAAGCAAAAACACATAAAAATATGCATATTGCAATAGCTGGTAATATTGGTTCCGGAAAAACAACGCTTACAGGACTGCTATCTAAACAAATGGGTTGGAAAGCATTATATGAAAGTGTTGAAGACAATCCATATCTCGACAGTTTCTACGAAGACATGAAAAGATGGTCGTTCAATCTTCAGGTGTATTTCCTGAATAGCCGTTTCCGACAAGTGGTTGATATTCGAAAAAGCAAAAGCACTATTATTCAGGACAGAACGATTTATGAAGATGCCTATATTTTTGCACCTAATCTTCATGCAATGAACTTAATGACTTCTCGTGATTTCGATAATTATTTATCGCTTTTCGAGTTGATGAGCTCATTTATTCAGCCACCGGATCTGCTTATTTATCTCCGCGCCACTGTTCCCACTTTGGTTAGTCAAATTCAAAAACGTGGCCGCGATTACGAAGAATCCATCCGCATCGACTATTTAAAAAAATTGAATGAAAGATATGAAGAATGGATAAGTACCTATACCATAGGCAAGCTTTTAATCGTTGATGTTGATAATACTGACTTTACTGAAAATCCTCAGGATCTGGGAAATGTAATCGAAAAAATAAACGCGCAGATTCACGGTTTGTTTTAATGTTATGAAAACTCTAGGCGTTATTCCAGCCAGATATGCATCTACCCGGTTTCCTGGTAAACCGCTTGCTGTCATTCATGGAAAAACAATGATTCAGCGTGTTTATGAGCAGGCAAAGCTTGCTGTTTCTTTGGATGAGGTGTATGTTGCAACAGACGATCAACGTATCTTTGCTCATGTTGAAAGTTTTGGCGGTAAGGTACTAATGACCGATTCCCTTCATCAGTCAGGCACTGACCGATGTAATGAAGTCAGAGAAATTTTAGAAGAAAAGGCTCAATTGTATGATGTAGTTATAAACATTCAGGGCGATGAGCCGTATATAAATCCGAATCAAATTGATCAGTTGGCTGCTGTATTTAAACAAAAAGAAATTCAAATTGCCACGCTGGTAAAAACAATTCAATCCACAGAAGAATTAAATAATGTCAATGTGGTAAAAGTAGTGAAAGAAAATATGGATAAAGCTATTTATTTTAGCAGGTATCCAATCCCTTTTTCACGTACGGGAAATGTAGAAACCTATATTAAGCAGGGATTTTATTTTAAACATATCGGAATTTATGCTTACAGAAGTAGTGTATTAGAATCAATTTGCAAACTTCAAAACAGTAAACTGGAAGAAATCGAGGCTTTGGAGCAGTTACGCTGGATTGAGCATTCATACTCTATTCAAACCATACTTACTGAGCATGAATCTATTGCAATCGACACGCCCGAAGATTTATTAAAACTTACCAACAATGCTTGATAAATTCTAAATTCCATTCTAAATTTGGCTTTTTGTTGTAATATGGATATAGCTGCACTTATAGGCGAATTGGTTTTAGAACGCGAATGTGTTATCATTCCGGGTCTGGGTGCTTTTATCACCAATTACTCACCTTCTGAAATTAATCGCCAGCAACTTAGCATACAGCCTCCAACCAAAAGATTAGTCTTTAATTCGTCTTTGGTTTCCAATGATGGATTATTGGCGCATTATCTGGCTCAAAAAACGGCAATTTCTTATAAAACTTCCTTACGCTTACTCGAGCTTTTTGTGGATTATTGTCACAGAGATTTAGCTGATGGTAAGCAAATTGCATTTGGACATTTGGGAATAATGAATAAAAATTCTCATCAAAAACTGGAATTCTATCCCAATTTTGCTGTCAATTACAACGAAGATACTTTTGGCTTTAAAGCTTTGACCATTAAGCAGGTTGTTCGGAAACCTGATTATGACTTGTTGGCACCTGTTCAAAAAGAAAGTGTCAGGCCGCAGGAATCCAAAGTGCTGAAATTAAACAAAATAACGCTTCGAAAAATTGCAGCTGTCTTATTACCGCTGGCCATTATAACAAGTGCTTTCTTTTATTTACCTTCAATTGTAAGAAATGATAATTCAAATCAGTCTTCTGTTTTCTCTTTTCTTGATAATTTAAATCTAAATTTTGGCCAGACAAAGAATGAAAATATTGTCGATGTCCAGGTAGAGGAACCCCTGATTGAAATTTCTACTGAAGATAATACTATTGTTGAAGAAAAGCTGTCAACAGAATATCCTATCGACGAAAAAGAGTTTAATAGTTCTGATGAGATTATCGTCAAAGAGCAGTCAGTAAGCCTTCCGGGAAAATTGTACCATGTAATTTGCGGTTCATTTTATGAGAAAAACGGAGCCGACGAAATGGTAAGCAATCTAAAAGAAGAAGGTTTTGATGCTTACATCGCCGGACAAAGCAATTCTGGATCATATCGAGTAAGTATGGGTGCATTCGCTCAAATGGACGATGCCGAAAATCAGATGAATTGGATTCGCTTTCATGGTTTTAAAAATGCCTGGATTCTTAAAAAAGAATTTTAACATATTACCGTATTTTTTACTCAATTTATTTCCCTAATCAATAAATACTAAGCTCAATCAGATGTTTCTCTGAAATATTTTGTGAAATTTGGTGATTTAGAGTATTGGTGGCATTTTAAACCGTATCGTGAAAGCAGTTTTAAACTGAATTCCAGAAAAAAATGCATATTGATTTATAAATTCCACGAAAGAAACTTCTATTTCAATTCAAATTCCTAATTTTAACGTTTAAGTTTTTTAGTATGACAATAGATAGAAGAGAATTTATTAGAAACATTTCCTTAGCAGGATTAGGATTAACGATTTTCCCAAATTTCGGCTTTTCAAACACTTTGAAAAGTAAAATTAATATTGGTTTCATCGGATTGGGATTAAGAGGCGAAGAGCACCTTAAAAATGCGCTTTACCGAGCAGATATCCAAGTAAAAGCCATTTGCGATATAGATAAAAATCGTTTAAAACTAGCTCAAGAAATGCTAAAGGAAATGAATTTTCCGCCTGCTCTTGAGTTTGGTGAAGATGAATACGATTATCGTAATCTTTTGAAAATTAACGAACTGGATGCAGTAATCATTTCCACTCCTTGGGTTTGGCATACCCCTATGAGTGTCGATGCCATGAAGGCTGGAAAATACACGGGTGTTGAAGTTTCGGCAGCAATGACCTTGGAGGAATGTTGGGATCTGGTGAATACACACGAATCAACAGGTACGCACTTGATGATTCTCGAAAATGTAAATTACCGTCGTGATGTAATGGCAGTACTGAATATGGTCAGACAAAATGTTTTTGGCGAACTTATCCATTTTCGTTGCGGCTATCAGCACGATTTACGTGAAGTAAAATTCAACAACGGAATCCACCCATACGGCCATGGTGTTGAATTTGGTGAAAAAGGCTTTAGCGAAGCCCGTTGGCGTACTTTACACAGCCTAAAAAAGAATGCCGATTTATATCCAACTCATGGTCTTGGGCCAATTGCCGTTTTTGACGATATAAATCGCGGAAATCGTTTTATTTCAGTAACATCGCATGCAACCAAAGCCAGAGGATTGCATAATCACATCGTAAAAAATGGTGGCGAAAACCATCCAAATGCCCGCCTTGAATGGAAATTAGGCGATGTTGTAACTTCAACCATAGAAACAGCAAATGGAGAAACCATTATTATAACGCACGATACAAATTTGCCCAGACCTTATTCTTTAGGTTTCAGAGTTCAAGGAACAAAAGGGATTTGGGAAGACGACGGAAAACGGATTTATATTGAAGATAAAGCCCAAAAGCCGCATCGTTGGGACGAAGCCACAGAATGGTTG
This sequence comes from Bacteroidota bacterium, assembly GCA_043804305.1. Lineage (GTDB taxonomy): Bacteria > Bacteroidota > Bacteroidia > Bacteroidales > UBA12170 > UBA12170. Next base: position 1,174 of record JAZDJM010000248.1, on the reverse strand, counting down.
GAAAAATACGATCATCCGCTTTGGAAAAAATATGCTAAAGATGCAGAAGGCGCAGGTCATGGTGGCATGGATTTTTTTGTACTTAATGCATTTGTCGAATCGGTAAAAAGAAGTATTGCACCACCGCTCGATGTCTATGATGCTGCAGCCTGGAGCGCTTTAACGCCTTTATCCGAAGAGTCGATTGCAAAAGGTGGCGAACCCCAATTCTTTCCTGATTTTACTCGCGGAAGATGGATAAAACGCAAAACCTACGATTGGATTAAAGATACTTTTTAATCGTTAATAATGGATAATTAACAATGAATAATTAAGAATGAACAAAGCATAATTAATCCATTATCCATTATCCATTATCCATTGTTAATTATCAATAAACCATTACTCTCACTTTAGGAATTTCACCTTCAGCAACACGAATATTGTAAGAACTGTTTAATGTAGAACCAGTAACAAATTGGGTTCCAATTATAACAGATTTTACATAATGTTCATAGGGATCTTCATCCTTGGCGATTGGTGGACACTTTTTGCATTTGTAAGGCACTTTTATATACATCGGTTTTGGATAAAAGTAAGCACTTGTTGCTGAAAGTGCTTTGCCTGTCGCATTTGTAAATTGAAAATAGGCTAAAGCATTTTCAGGTTTTTCGGTAAATACATCGGGCGAACTTTCAAAAATCCGTAAATAATTATCACCTCGATTTGTAATCGTTGTTGTTATCCGGTATAGATCGCTGTCTTTCTTACTTTCTTTAAGCACCGAGGTGTAGCCTACCAATAAACCATTTATTTCTACTTCTTGGCTATCGCTTAATTCAATAAATTCTTGACCATAGGAGCTTCCTATTAACAAACTAACAAATAGGAGCAGGCATGCAGTATTTTTTCTCATAAAACTGTTTATTAATTGTTGAATAATCTAAATTACAATTCTTTTTCTAAATTAGCGGTACAAAATAAAGAATTATTTAGAATCAAAACAAATAAACCTAATTAATCTAATCTAAAACAAAGAAAATGAGACATTTAATTATTTCGCTTTTAGCGGTTTTACTGCTCATGAATTTAAATTCAATTGCTCAGGGCAATTCTAAAGTGCTTTCGCCGCATAATTTTTTCGGATTTCAACCCGGAAGTGAAGGCAATCTTTACACTTACGAACAACTAATCG
>JAZDJM010000247.1:0-2051 GCA_043804305.1 Bacteroidota bacterium | reverse complement strand
CTAATTTTTATTAACACGTATATCTTCGGTTACCTGTCCATCGGTCAAAGTAATCAATCGCCTTGCCCGGTTAATTACTCTTTGATCGTGCGACGAAAATATAAAAGTGATGTTGTGTTTTCGATTCATTTCGGCCATCATATCTAATAAATCTTCGGTGGCTTTCGAATCGAGATTTGCTGTTGGTTCATCGGCTAAAATAAATTTTGGTTTTGAGGCCAATGCACGGGCAACCGCTACTCTTTGCTGTTGTCCGCCTGAGAGTTGCCCCGGACGAACATTAAACTTTTCTGCAATGCCAACTTGTTCGAGCAAATCCTTAGCGCGCTCCAAGCGCTCTTTCTTAGATTTTCCCTGCAATTCCATTATAAATGCAATATTCTCACCTGCAGTAAGTACCGGAATTAAATTGTAGGATTGAAATACAAATCCAATATTACGTAACCGGTAGTCAATCAGTTGTCGGGAACTTAAATGTGCAATATCATTTCCATCTATAATTACTTTTCCTTCCGAAGGCTTATCTAATCCACCAATTAAATTTAGAAAAGTTGTTTTTCCACAACCCGACGGACCAACTATAGCTGTAAATTCGCCGGTATTAAATTCTAAATCAATGCCTCTGATCGCATGAACCGGAATAACTGTTTCATTATAGATTTTATGCAGATTGTCTACTTTAATAATGGCCATATATAATATTTTTAATTCTAATCAAATTTAATATCATTCTCTTACTGCTTCCGCCGGATTCAGCTTCAAAGCTTTTATCGCCGGGAAAATTGATGCCAGAATGGCTGTCAAAATTATCATCATCAGCACTTCAATATAAAATGTAAAGGGTGCTGCCGGGTAAATTATTGTACTGAATCCATAAGCATTCATGCCTTCGCCAACAACACTGAGATCCATGCCAAAATGCTTGAAATATGCAATAAACAGCATACTAAATATCATTCCAATTATTCCGCCACTTAATGAAAGAAATAAAGTTTCCCACATTATCATGCTGAAAATGCGAATCTTATTCATACCGATTGCCATAAGCATTCCTATTTCACGAACTCTTTCGAGAACAACCATTAGCATGGTGTTTACGATTCCAAATGCCAGTGCAATAAGAATAATTCCGATAAAAAACCACGAAAAGTAACTCATCGAATCAATCAATAAGCTGAGTGTGATGTCAATTTGCTTCCAGTTTCTTATAATAATTTCTTCTTGTTCAATTTCAGAGGTAAAAAGACTTTCAACTTGTTTTGCTATTTTTTCACTCAAGTCAGTATTGTACAGGCTAACAGCAAGTTCGGAGCTGGTTTCTTTATCAATTCCAATTAATTCAGCCAGATCTTCTTTTTTTATATAGGCCTGAATACCGTCAAACAAATCATTTTGTGTATTGAAGATCCCTTTTAAAAAAAAGGCACCATAAACCACCTCGCCATCAATTGCAGGTACAGAAAGAATAAGCTTGTCGCCGACCCCAGCATTTAATTTCTTAGCCAATTTTCGGCCAATAATAATTGGAATTTGATCGTCATTGTCAAAATATTCGCCAGCGAAAATGGATTCGTACAAACGAGTGACCTGAATTTCGGAATCAGGATTAATCCCATTTATTATTGTTCCGGTCGAAGAATAGGCGGTGCTTATCATAGCCGTGGATTTGAGCCGGCTTGAAACAGCTTTAACTTCTGACAATTTCTCTATTTCTTTAATATATTTCTCAGGCTGCCGAATGTTGTTTTTGATGTCCTCTTCCTGCAAATATGCAGGATTATGCAATTGAAAACTTGAAGTTTCGTTTTTTATGGCGCTATCAATTCTTTGAATTGTACTTCCCATCATCAGGGCATACGAAAATATTCCTCCAAACAATCCAATAGCCGTTGAATTTAAGATAATAAAACTTCTTGCTTTATTTCGCCAAACATTTTTCCAAGAGATTAATATCGTCATGTTGAAGGTTATTTATGAAAGGCTTTAATTAATTTTAAATTGAATGCCGTAGCAAGCGGATATATCGCAATAAATAAGGCAATTATGAAAAT
>JAZDJM010000246.1:0-4653 GCA_043804305.1 Bacteroidota bacterium | reverse complement strand
CTAAAATGACAATTTCCTATGAAAAAGACACCAATTGATGAAAGTATAGTAAGTAGAAAAATCTCTGAAAGCACAATTAAAGAGGTTGGAAAAGCTTCAATCCGTGAAATAAAGCGATTGGTCGATGAAATTGAAGAAGAAACAGGCGAGAAATACATTCGCATGGAAATGGGTATCCCCGGAATTCCTCCCAATCAGTTTGGAGTTGATGCACAAATTGAAGCACTTAATAATGGTGTGGCTGCCGTTTATCCTGATATACAGGGAATTCCTGTCTTAAAATCGGAAATTGCCCGTTTTGTTAAAAATTTTATGAATATTGATGTAAAACCTGATGGCTGCATCCCAACTGTTGGCTCGATGCAGGGAAGTTTTGCATCCTTCTTGGCGCTTTCCCGAATTTATGAAGAAAGAAATACAACGCTTTTTATCGATCCGGGATTTCCGGTTCATAAAATGCAACATCGTGTACTCGGATTAAAATTTGAATCTTTTGATGTTTATAACTATCGCGGAGATGCACTTCGCCAGAAGTTAGAAGCTTATTTTTCACAAGGGCATATTCATTCTGTAATCTATTCCAATCCAAATAATCCATCATGGATTTGTTTTACCGACAATGAATTGAAAATTATTGGAGAATTAGCCACAAAATACGATATCGTTGTAATGGAAGATTTAGCCTATTTCGGCATGGATTTTCGCAAGGATTATTCTCATCCCGGAATTCCTCCATTCCAGCCTAGCGTTGCAAATTTTACGGATAATTATATCCTTTTTATTTCTTCCTCCAAGGCCTTCAGCTATGCAGGCGAACGAATTGGGATGATGGTAATAAGTAATATACTCTTCAATCGGAAATTTGATAATTTACTGAATTACTATGCCAGCAGCGGATTTGGTTATTCAATGGTTTACGGAACAATTTATCCCTTAAGTTCAGGAACTTCTCATTCGGCTCAGTATGGTTTATATGGCGTATTAAAAGCTTCAAATGATGAAAAATTTAATTTTGTTGATGATGTGAAAATATACGGCCGAAAAGCCAAGGTGATGAAAAGACTTTTTCTGGAGAATGGATTTAAAATCGTTTATGATAAAGATGAAAATCAACCCATAGCCGATGGTTTCTATTTTACTTTTTCCTATCCAGGAATGAGTGGAGTTGAGCTTTTAAACAAATTGATTTATTATGGAATCAGCGCCATTTCATTATCAATTACAGGCAGCGAAAGGCATGAAGGCATTCGGGCATGTACTTCGCTGGTTCATGAAAACCAATTTGCTGATTTGGAGTTCAGGCTCAAAGTTTTTAATGAACATCATCGTGCAAAATAATCCGGAAGGCAATTTTTATTCCTTCTAAATTGATTATAAAAGGTTGAATCATAAATAAATAACTTTATAAAAGTGTAAATAATTGGCGATATGTATACCCGAACCAATCCGATTTCAAATCCAATCTAAGGGTTTACAGTTTTAGTTTGCTAATTTTGCACCAAAATAGAATTAATCATAAATAGATAATATATGGCAACACTAGAAGAAATGAAAGCTGCTCATAAGATTTTGAAAAACTGGAAATACCAGTGGAAACCTTTGGATAAAGGGTATACTGAAAAAACATTATATATCAATGTTGGCACAAATGAAATAAAAGAAAAAGCTGTTCCAGCTGAAATGAAAGAAAAATTTATTGGCGGAAAAGGCTATGGTTTGCGACTTCTTTGGGATGCAACAAAACCCGAAACAAAATGGGATGACCCTGAAAATGAAATCAATATCTCCTCAGGTCCAATTGGAGGAATTACACAATATTCCGGTTCAGGAAAATCGTTGGTCGTGTCTATTTCTCCGCAAACCGATATTCCAATTGATAGTAATGTAGGTGGTTTTTTTGGCCCGTTCTTGAAATTTGCCGGATATGATGCACTTGAAATTCAAGGGAAAGCTGAAAAAGATGTTATTCTTTTTATTGACGGAGTGAACCACAAGGTTGAAATATACGATGCTCCACTGGAACCGCTGGATAGCCATATTCTGGCTGCAAATCTTACCGAAATGTTTGCCGATGATGAAAAAGACAAACGGAATATTGGTGTAATTTCTGCCGGAGATGCTGCCGACCATTCTTTAATCGGAATGCTAAATTTCAGTTTTTACGATCCCCGTCGTAAAGAAGTGCGCTTAAAGCAAGCCGGACGCGGTGGAATCGGAACTGTTTTGCGCAATAAAAAGATTAAAGCGGTGGTTGTTAAAATAACAGGCGTAAAAGGCGATTTAAATAATGTAGTTGATTTACCTGCTATACAGGAACGAGGAAAACGTTTCAATCGTGAAATGCGTGAACTGGATGATTCTCAGGCTGAAATGCGTTCAAAAGGAACCGCTCACCTTACCAATGTAATGAGTGATTATGATTTACTTCCCGTAAATAATTTTAAATTCGGCACATCAGACGAAGCTCATAAAATTCATTCCAATGTTTATAAATCATTCTTTACCCAAGGTGTTCCTGACGGTTGCTGGATAGGTTGTAATATGTCGTGTACCAAAGGTGTGGATAATTACTTGTTAAGAACAGGGCCATATGCCGGAAGCCGTGTTTTGGTCGATGGACCGGAGTATGAATCAGCTTCATCATTAGGTTCAATTATGGGCATTTTTAATCCCGATTTTACCATCGAAACGAATTTCTATTGCGATACCTATGGAATTTGCACGATAAGTTGGGGAACTATTATGGGTTTCTTAATGGAGTGTTTTGAAGCCGGAATAATAAATGAAGAGCGCACTGGCGGATTAAAACTTAATTTCGGTAATGCAGATGCTGCCATGACTTTATTGCATCAATTGGCCAAAGGCGAAGGATTCGGTAAAACCGCTGGATTAGGTGTGCGTAAGCTGAAAGAACTTTTCATAGCCAATGGCTGGGGAGATGCTCAGTTTATGAATGACATAGGCATGGAAAACAAAGGACTGGAATATTCTCAGTACGTTTCCAAAGAGTCTTTGGCACAGCAAGGTGGTTATGCCATGACCAACAAAGGGCCACAACATGACGAAGCCTGGTTGATTTTTATGGATATGGTAAATAATCAAATTCCAACTTTCGAAATGAAAGCCGAAGCTTTGCATTATTTCCCCATGTTCCGCACCTGGTTTGGATTACAGGGATTGTGTAAATTGCCTTGGAACGATGTGGAACCAGAAAATAATGGCGAAACCGATGAGCCAGCAAAAGTTCCGGAACATGTTGATAATTATGTTACTATCTATAGAGCCGTTACCGGTGATATGAGTTTCGATAAATATGAAATGATTCGTCAGTCGGAGCGTGTATATAATTTCCAGAGAATATTCAATATTCGCCGGGGTTATGGCTTACGCAAACACGATGCACAACCTTTTCGTGCTGCTGGCCCGGTTACAAAAGAAGAGTATTTGTCGCGCGAAGAGCGTTACGACGGACAAATGAAAGAGATTCTTGGAATCGATCCAAAAGGCAAATCTATCGAAGAAAAAATGGAAATTACCCGGAATTATCGTCTCGATCAGTATGAAAAATTACTTGATGCGGTGTATTTTCGTCGTGGATGGACCAAAAACGGAGTTCCAAAAATAGAGCACCTTAAAAAGCTTGGCATGGATTTACCTGAATTAATTGCTGTAGTTAAAGACATACAAGACTAATCTTTTTATTACACAGAGGCACAAAGACACTGAGAAAAAAGTTAAAAACTCTGTGCCTTAGTGCCTCTGTTGTTAAATCAAAATCTCATTGTTAAAAGGCATAGATGAAAACAGGCGTCCTCAGAAAGGAAGATGATATTATGGGTTTGGCCCTGTTCAATTACCAAAATGGAATTGGAGATAATAGCTTGAAAGTAATTTGCAATAAAGCTGAAGATGAAACCTATGATTTATCTTATTTCTTTAGAAGTTTTGAAGAAATGCCTGATACTGAAAAACTTGCCTTGGAATTGGTTAGCGGTAAAATTTTGGATATTGGATGTGGAACCGGAATTCATGCTAAAATCATTCAGGATAACGGACTTGATGTAAAACCCATAGATATTTCTCCATTCGCAATTCAGTTAGCCCAAAAAAAAGGACTTAAAAAGGCAGTTTGTCAGAATTTTTATGATTTAAAAGATGAAAAATTCGACACCCTTTTGTTTTTAATGAATGGGATTGGCTTGGTTGAAAATTTGGATGGTTTTGAAAATTTTTTCAAAAAGTGTGATGAGCTTTTAGCTTTCGAAGGGCAAATACTTTTTGATTCTTCAGATTTAATTTACTTGTACGAAGAGGAGGAAGGAAGTTTCAAAATCAATTTGAATGATGCGTATTACGGTGAAGTTGAATTCCAGGTGGAGTATGATTATGTGAAAGGAGAACCATTCCCTTGGCTGTTTATCGATTTTGAAAACCTTTCGTATTATGCTGAACAATTTGGATTTAAAGCCGAGTTAATCTTTGAGGATGAGCATTATAATTATCTTGGAAGACTTGTTAGAAATCAGCATATTCATTGATAATAAATACTATTAGATTCATTTTACCGCTAAGAACGCCAAGAAAACACGCTTAGGCCGCGAATACATAGAATTAAAAAATTTTGCGAACTTTGCGTATAATTATGAACTTGCG
>JAZDJM010000245.1:0-3524 GCA_043804305.1 Bacteroidota bacterium | reverse complement strand
CTCTATTAGTAGCGATAAATTGATTTCTAAATAATCTTTGGCAGGGTTGGGAATTAGTAAAAGTTCTTCAATAGGATTTGGGAGTGAAGTTATTGGTGTCAGGGTTTGAAGTTCGAAAGCGCCAATATCAAATATATTCTCAAAAGGACGGATGTTGTTCTCAATATCAAAGCTTACACCGGCGTTGCTTACATCAAAACCCATATTTACAGCCGGCGAAAGTACAGTTAAATGATAATCGTAATTAAGCGTATCTACAAAAAACTGGGAAATCGAAGATCGCTCAAAGATATTGTTGAATGATGAAATTTCTGAGGAGTCCAGATAATTATGAATGTATGCGTCGTTTGCATCAAAATTAACTGATCCTAAATTTTTATAATAATCATAAGCTCCGGGATTGATAATGAGATTATTGATGAATTTATTGTTTTTGCTGTGCGAATTCCAAAAACGAATCCCGTCACTTTTTGGATTGATTATCGTATTGTTATAGAACTGAAATGATGAATCAGGAGGGTGAATATAGGTGTATTTTGAAAAGATTCCGAATTGTTGTTTAAGCGTTTGGTCATCCGGATAATAGTCTCGGCCGGCATTAATAATCAGATTGTTAAAGAATTTTTGTCCGCCGCTGCCCTGATTTATTATTCCGGTTCCTTTTCCGTCGATAATTGTATTATTGTATGCATTGCAACTGCTTCCAATGTTTATCATTATTCCCGACATCTGATAGCTAACTTCAGCCTGAGAATCTTTATAGATGTAATTATCGTGAATATTGCAATTATACAATGCACTTCCTACCTGAATTGCGTCCCAGCCCGTATATTCAATTCTGTTGTTATAAATTTCCAATCCATTAATAATATGAGGGTATTGAACAGAATCACAGGCAGATAAATATTGACCCAGAAAATACGAACTGCCAATATACATACCTTCATCGCCGGTATGATGAATGTAATTCTCATGAATTTTTAAATTATACAAGGTAAAGTTGTCTCTATCAGCAAGGTAAACGCAATTTGGATCAGTTTTAGCAACAATGCCTGCAACTTTTACATTTGAAATTTCCAGATTTGAAACATCAAAATCACTTGAGCGATTTCCAATATCCAGTCCATACCCATTTGTTACCTGCCGAATATAGATTCCATATTTGTAGCCGTTATCACCGCTTCCGGATACAACCACATGTTTTGAGTCGGCAAATTTTAATCCATAAGTTAAGTCGGAATTGATAATGCATTGTCCGTCTTTGTTCAGAATAACTATTGGGTTTTCAGCAGTGCCAACAAGATTTTTGAGATAAAGCGGGCCTCTTATTCCTGCCATTAAACAAATGGTATCTCCTGCTTTGAATATTGGATTTGTGATAGCACTAATCGACGAATTTATTTCGTAATCGCATTGTATACTGGGTTGAGCCGCAGTGCTTAGTGCGATAAGCAGAAATGAAAAAGTCAGGAATAATGTTGACGATTTTTTCTGAATTTCTTTTAGTCCGATTATGTGCATATTTACCCCACAAACTCTCTAAATTTATTTATATAAACTTTCCAACCTTCAGTCCAGATTAATTTTTGTTTTAGCTGAAGCTCATTATCTAAGTATTTATAACCAATTATCACGCCAAGTAAAGTAAAGATTACTGTAACTATTGCAACTGCCATTATCGATTTGAATATAAACACGGCAATCAAGTCGCCAATGATATTGGCTGAAACCATAAAAATGATTTTGTAGAAATTTTTCTTTGGTTTGTTTATACTATCCAGTCCAACACCTGTCATTCTGTCGATAGGCAACAACATTCCATAAAGTGCAAACACCTGAAAAACAGCGGCAGTGCTTGCGCCTGTAATTGGATCAATTCCTAGATATTCTTTTCCGCCAAGAATCAAGACAAAAAAATCGGCAAAGAAATATCCAAAAATAGCAACAGGAATAAATAAAATTGTCATGGCGCCTGAATAACTGTAAAAATAGTAACGAACCATTTTGATATTGTTTTCAATGCTTGCTTTCGACATTTTTGGAAATGCTGTTGCAACAAAACTGCGTAATGGTATTTGAAGCAATTCTGTCAATTTCATTGGAATGCTGTATAATGCAACGGCTGCTGTTCCCAATGGACTGATAGCCAGTATAAAAGTGTCTGCGCTTTTTAATAAATTAGTACCAATTAAAGTTAAGGTTGTGTATTTTCCGAAATTAAGCATTAATCGATTGGTTTTTCTATCGGCATGTCCAAGATATTTAAGGCCATCCCAACCGGCAAAAATTGTAATAAGTGAAACCAAGGCCGATACTCCTAGATAGAATAAAATAACCCAAAGTAAATCTAACTTCAACCAAAACAAATTAATTACTAAACCGATAAAAAACAATGCAGAATTTAATGTTCTCACAATAAAAATCTGGCCAAAATATTGTTTGGCTTGTTGAATTGTTAAGGCATTATTGAATGGTAAATTTAGAAATGATAAAACCGGATACCATTTAAAGAAAAGATAAAATCCGGATTGTTTAACCTGATCTGGGAAAAGATAAAGAACTATCCACAAAATGGCAGCAATTATTACACTTGCGTAAAGGCCTATCATCCAGTTTGATCCGATAAGTTTCTTTTGTTCTACACTATCGGCACCACTTAAAAATCTGATAAGGGCTGTTCGCGTAATACCAAACCGAAACATCTCGATAAATGTTGCACCTGTCAAAAATAGTATCCATTCACCAAATATTTCTTTTTCGTAACTTCTGGTTAAAACAACAAAAGTTAAAAACCCAAAAGCGGCGGTAATCATATTCCCGGCCAGCGATTGAATATTTTTCTCTTTTCCGATATTTAGAATTCGTTTTATCATTTATTTAGTGAATTACGTTGGAAAAATTGAAGTGTAACCATTTTTTTAATTATTCGCCTAAAAAAACTTCGCTTACGAGGAAGTTCGCCTAAAAGTACTTCAAGTGTTTCGGCCTGAACGCCATTTAAAAATATTGTCGGGTTAAATTTCATAAACTGCATAATCCCATTCAGGCTGTTTTCGTCAGATTTTGTCCATGACCTGTTGGATCGAGTAACTACTATTCCAAAATCAATATCTTTAATCAATCCCGGAGGATAAGCCTGATGTGTAATCGAAGGAATCTCGACTAAAACAAAATCAAAATTTGTAGTGTTAATTTCGTGACCTAATATATCTTGAACGCTATTTTTATTAAAACTATAGGTATTTAAATTATAATATATGGGGGCATTAGTATTTGAATAGGTAAATGAATGTTTTGGCCGGTAATTATCTAATTTATAATTGGCAGAAAGTACCGAAAATCCAAATTCAGCTAATTTACCCGCAATTGCCGATTGAATTCTCGATTTTCCTTCAGTTTGCTGGGTGCTGAAAATAAGTATATTAACAGGTTTTTTATTTTGTAAGCCCTCAATTTCCAGCATCGATCTCATTTTTTGAATGGCTTGTTCAATCAATCGGCTGCATATAAAATCGAAATCAATT
>JAZDJM010000244.1:0-8382 GCA_043804305.1 Bacteroidota bacterium | reverse complement strand
TTAGTAATCGCTTGAAATGAGTGGTAAAACCGTGCTAATTTCCTGGAAATATCTTCTTAAATTTCAACAAAACGATACTCCATATTCTGTTGCGAATAAGTGATTTTTAAGTAGCTGGCGTTTTTATTGCTATCCAAAAGTGCATCCATAATGAGGTAAGTAGTATAGCCAAAAACAGCAGTATTTCTTTTGTGATCGTGGCCGTTTACAACCATATTAACTTTATATCGGGCAAATAAATCGGCTAAAACCTGTATTTCTTCTGCAAACGGATTTGTACTTTCTGTTGGCCTTAAGCGGAATAAATTATTGTGAGTAAATACCGTGCAATATCTGTAATTAGCACGTTTTGAGTTTAACAGATTTTTAAGCCATTCCAATTGTTTATCGCCCAATGTGCCGCCGCCGGTTTCCAAACCTATAAATATATCGCTGGCAGCCGGAGTATTTACTACAAAATAATAGCTTGATGTTCCAAAAAGTTCTCTGAATTGCTTCCAGCCATCAAAATAAAGATCATGGTTTCCGGTTAGTGCGAAATACATTAAGCTTTCTTTTGACGGAAGATGATTGGCTAAGACCTGATAATCTTCCACATTGCCAGTGGTTATATCTCCAACCAAAACTACGGCAGCGGCATTTTCAACCTTGCTGTTTTCAAAAAACAAATCCAGATTTTCTGTAGGACCAATATGCGAATCGCCCATAGAATGAATTGCGTAGGTGTTGGTTGGTAGGTTTATTTCGGTGTAGCCATTCGCATTGTTCCAATTCATGGACTGATCAAAACGAAAATTGGCCTGTTCGTAGGACGAAACAAATCCTTTCAGTTCAAATTTATTGCAAGATGATAAAGATAAAATCAGGAAAGAAATTATCAGTTTGCTTTTTAAATTTCCCATTTTACACCTCCTCTAATAAAATATCCAAAATAATTGGCGTAAATGTTAAAAACTCCGGCCTGTTTGTACCAGGCTTCCGTATAAAACAAAAGATTCGATTTCACTTTATATTTTAACTGAACATTAATCATCGGATTTGTTGTTTGATTTATTAAAAAATAATCCGTATTTGTTAGTGAAAGCCCTATATTCCAATCGTTTTCAATAGGTTTAAAATAAGCGCTAAACAAATAAACCAGATTAAAATTTTCGCTCAATCTACTTTCATCCCGGCTAAAATTATTTTCTTCGCGATAAGTTTTGTTAAATTTATAGGTTTTAAAATTCATGCCAAACGAATAAACAAAATGTTTCTGTTTTTCGTTGCCGGCTCTAATTCCCCAATTGGTTTCTTGCATCAAATCCGAAAATCTGTTAAGCATGAAGAAAGCCTGAACTTTTATCGGAAATTCTTTAATCCTAAATTGTCTGGCAGCCATTACATCTATTGCGGAAAATGTGTTTGGATTATTGCTTCGTAAATCGAACTGCATACCGGCTTCGAAATTGTAGTTTTGCAGCTGGTAACTTCCGTGGTATGCATTTTTAATGTATATACCTTCAGAAACATTGGTCTCGCCAATATCAAAGTAGGAGTGGAGATTAATTTGCGCTTCAATTGCATTTAAAACTCCAAACAATAGGCTTAAAAGCAGAAAGAATTTAGGTTTTAGTTTAATCATTGAGGTGAATAAATTAATATATAAAGAGCGAAAATAAGAAGAAAATATGATAAAAGAGAATTTGGGAATTTGCTATACATCTTTTAGACTATCTGGATATCATGACCAAAAATTTAAAATATCCTGATTGCTTTCTCTTTCTTTTAAGATTTTATACTGTCCGGAAAACCCTTCGTAACCAATAACCTTTGGTATTTGCCTGCTGTTGTATCTCGACCACATGCTTAAGGTATAGGCACCAATATCATGAATTATAATATAGTCGCCTTCTTCAACATAAGGCAATTCTATATCTTTTGCAATTATATCGCCTGCAAAACAAAGCGGGCCGGCAATGATGTATTTATTAATATCTTTCCCCGATTTAAGGTTTCCGTTTTTATCTACAAGCGTAATTTCATGATGCCAATCTTCCGGGTTATAAGATTTACGCAATAAAAAATCGGCGCCAACATGCGTCATAATGATAGTGTAATCGTTTTCACGTTTAACATATTCAACCTTTGATGCTGCCCATGCTGTATTTGCATGAATATACCTGCCAAATTCAGTTATAAGTTTAAATTCGTTTGAAAATAATTCAGGTATTGATTCATTTAATAATTTATGATATTCATACATGGAAACAGGCAATTTATCTTTTTCATAAGAAACAGCAAGACCACCGCCAATATTAAAAATTGTAATTTTATGATTATGAGCGTTTTTCATTAATGCATTGTTTGCTTCCCGCGTAAAGTCATAAACTCTTTTAATGCCATCAATGATTAATTGAACACCGCAACCTTGGGAACCAATATGAACATGAACACCTTGTAACCAATCGTATTTTAAAAAGTATTCGATTAATTTATTTTTATGATTTAGAATGGGTATTCCAAACTTCGAGATAATATCAGCAACACTTGTCGATTTTATGCTGCCATGGCCAATCTGTGGATTTATTCGAACTCCAATGATACTTTTTGATTTTATTTTTTGAAGAATGGCTCCTATTCGGTCTAATTCGCTGAATGAATCTGCATTGATATAAACCCCTTTTTTCAATGCATATTCTAATTCATTTATTGTTTTTGATGGAGAATCAAATACAATTTTTTCAGGTGAATAACCGGCTTTTTCTGCTAAAAAAAGTTCAGGCAGGCTTGCAACTTCTAATGCAACACCGAATTGCCTTAGATGCCTTAAGATTTTAATAAGTGGATTCGCCTTAACCGCAATAGCATGTACAGTAGTTTTTGGGAATAAGCTTTTCAGATTTATAACTCTTTCATTTAAATGGGCTAAATCGTAAAAAATTACCGCTGTGTCTTCATCCGTAATTAAATTTTCAATAGTCAAAGCCCGACTAAATGATTTACTTATTTCTTCTTTAGATAAAAAGGATTTCGAAAGATCAGGATGGTTATAATTATTCATAATGTATATAAAATGGGGTACATAGAATAAACTTTTTTAGAATACGGAGTGTATTTACTAAAGAATCTGAACTAAATTATTCATTATTGACTAAACTTTATATTAGTCAGGTTTATTTAATTTGTCGATTAAATTGTATTTTGCCTGTTTTTCTTTCCACCTTTCCCGTGCGTAATCTTGCATATTGGCAACAGAATCTTTTTCATCAATAATCTCAAGCCCGAGTAGTGTTTCAATAACATCTTCCAGTGTAACAATTCCATCTAATCCGCCATATTCATCAACAATTAGAGCTATATGTTCTTTTTCTTCCAAGAGTTTTTCCCAAAGCGTAAAAAGAACTATCGAATTAGGAACAATAACTATTCTTCGCTTAATATCTTTGAGTAATAATTCATGTTGATCTTCAGCAAGTTTTTCAAAAACTGTTTGCCTGATTACGTAGCCGGAAATATTTTCATCATTTTCAGAATAGATTGGTATTCGAGAGAATTTTAAATAATCCTTATTTTCTAAAAACATTTCCAATGATAAATTTTCGTTAGCAACAACAACAACAACTCTTGGAGTCATGATTTCAGTTACTTTCAGGTTTTTGAGTTTAAGCAGGTTTTGAATTATTTTGTGTTCCTTTTCTGTAAAAACGCCCTCGTCAGTACCAATGCTTGCCAATGCTGCAATTTCTTCCCTGCTTGTAGTTTGTTCTTGTTTGTTTCTTGAAATCATTTTGGTTATTCCGGCGGAAATTACAACCAATGGATAAGTAATTATCACCATGCCTTTAATAATAAATGCACTAATCTTTGTTAAGTTTCTCCAATATGTTGCGCCAATGGTTTTAGGAATAATTTCGGTAATAACTAAAATCAAAATGGTTAGAATTGCAGATACAATCCCGAAAGATTCATCGCCAAAAACTTTAACCGCTTGAGCTCCAACACCGGCGGCGCCAACTGTGTGCGCAATGGTATTAAGCGATAAAATTGCCGATAATGGTTTGTCGATATTATTTTTTAATTCAATAAATGATCTGGCCCATTGATTGCCATTTTCAAGCTTCACAATTAAATAAGATTGAGGAGTTGATAATAAAACTGCTTCCATTATTGAACACAGAAACGAAACAAATAGAGCAAGAAATAAATAAAATAAAAGTGTGAGCATTTTTCTTTCAAACCTACGCGAATTTCTGAACTTTGGCAAGTGGAAGGAAAATATTTCACACTTGGCCAAAGTATATTACACTTCCAGGTAATTATGATTTTTTTTCTTATTGTAGGTTGATCCTATACTTTTAAATAGCCGCGAAATCCTCTGACCGCATAATACGATTGCGCGCCATTGTGATAAGTAAAAACGGTATTGTATCTTCTATCACAGAATAGTGCCCCGCCGAGTTTCCTGATTTCGGCTGGTGTTTTTATCCAACTGGAAGTTTTTAAATCAAAATTCCCAAGTCTCTGCAATTCACGATATTGTAATTCTGTTAAGATTTCAATACCCATAAAATTTGCCATATCCACGGCTGAGTCTTTTGGTTTATGTTCTTTTCTCGAATCGAGAGCCTGCCTGTCGTAACAAATATTTCTGCGATCCGGCGGACTTTCGGCAGAACAATCAAAAAAGAGGTATTCTCCCGAATTAGTATCAAAGCCAACAACATCTGGTTCGCCGCCGGTTTTTTCCATTTCGTTCAGCGACCACATTTTAATTGGATTTCCTTCGAGTTTCGATTGTATTTTTGTCCAATCCAAACCCAAATGCCGCTTCATGTTTTTTTCGAAACGCAGTTTTAAAATGCTGAGTAATTCTTCTTTTTGATCTAATATAAGTTCATCAGTTTTTTCCATGGATTAGTCAATTTTGACTTGATAATAAAACTATATCTACCTGATTTATAAACGCATGTTAACGGCAGTCTGTCTAATGAGATTAGAAAGCAAGTTAAACATAAAAATATGAATAAAAAACTACTATAACGTTTTGCAACTACCCGATGGTGGAGATTTCGAAGCACTTCAGTTTCAACCAAGCACGAAGCTTGATAGAAGCACAAAGCCTGATAGAAGAACTGAACCGCCACTTTCAGGTAGCTGCTGTAACGGGCTGGTTTTTATTCCGTTTTTAAATATTTATACACGAGGCCTGCTAAAGCGGCACCAGCGATTGGAATTACAATAAACAACCACAATTGAGAAATAGCCCAGTCACCAACAAATAATGCTTGGCTAATACTTCTGGCAGGGTTTACTGAGGTATTGGTTACTGGTATACTTATTAGGTGAATAAGAGTTAACGCGAGTCCGATAGCTAGACCAGCAAAGCCTTTTGGTGCTTTTTCATCGGTTGCCCCCAAAATAATCAATAGAAACATAAAGGTCATTACCAATTCTGATACAATTGCAGCGGTCATGCTATATCCACCTGGCGAATGTTCACCAAATCCGTTTGCTGCAAAAGAACCAATTTCACTTCCATTTCCAGTAACAATAATATAAAGAACCCCTGCTGCTGCAATTCCTCCCAAAACTTGAGAAACGACATAGGGTAAAATTTCTTTCGCACTGATTCTTCCACCCATCCATAAACCAATTGTTACTGCTGGATTTAAATGTGCTCCTGAAATGTGTCCCAGTGAATATACGATAGTTAGGACAGTAAGTCCAAATGCTAAGGATACTCCTACAAGTCCAATCCCTACTTCTGGAAAGCCTGCGGCAAGCACTGCACTTCCGCATCCGCCTAATACTAACCAAAAGGTTCCTAAAAATTCCGCTAAATTCTTTTTCATTTTCTACTAATTTAAATTGTCCTACTCGTTTGGCTTTTCGGTTCTGCCCTGTTTATTTAAGTGGTCGCTAGTCTCCACTTTTATTTTTCTAATTTCTTCTGTCAATTCTCGGCGTCATTTATACTGTCACATAATGGCTTAGGCTATATGCAGTATGGTGTTGCGAACCACTTACCTCTCCGTCAACACCGAAGTTTAAGTGGGGCAGAATGCTTGAATTACCACTAAACCCTTATTGCATATGAGTTCTTTATTGCCTGCAGTAGTTTCTTTATCCAATCGAAATGTTTAAGTGTTTTCCAAGTCCGATTTCAATTAATTTATAATAGGTAGAGATTTGAATGTCGCTTTGACCTTTTTCGATTCTTGAAATATAGCTTTTCTTTGTGCCTGTTTTTTCAGCCAATTGTTCTTGAGTAATTTGCGCTTCTTTACGTGCTTCTTTTAGCATTATTCCTAATCTAAAAGCTAAAGACTCAGTATCATATTTTTCTCTCTCAGGGCTTCCTTTTTCTCCGTATTTATCTTTTAATAAATCTTCAAAATCTGTAATATTTTTCATTTTATTTTCCTCCGTATTTTTCTGTTATATATTCTCTTTTTAGTTTTTCTGCCATTTTAATTTCTTTTTGAGGTGTTTTTTGTGATTTTTTCAAAAAGCAATTAGTTAGAACAATTAGGTCTTCACCATCAAAGAAGCAAAGAATTCGGATGCTTTTAAAGGTTGTAATTACACGAACCTCATAAATTTCATCCGTGTTTTGTAAATGCTTAAAAAACTTTTGAGGAACCTGTTTTTCAAATCTCACAAAGTCTAAAACGAATTCAATTTTTCGTTGTACTTTTTCTTCTTGCGATTTATGAAATTCAGCAAAGTTGTTTTTGTAAGCGATTATTCTTCGAATCATTCGACAAAGTTAACTAATTAGTTTACTAAAAAGCAAATATATTTTCAGATTCACAGATTTTGTTTCTATTGCAGGCAACGGTTCGTATATTCAAAGTAGGCGATTGCGGGCTTCAAACTTATCAATCCGATACGATTTTGAAGCGGGCACAGCCCTTTAATTTACTATTACTTCGCCTATTTTGTATATACATTGTTGAGTGTTGCGCTTAATTGTTTTCCTGTTTTAATAGTTACCCAACCTTTTTGCGTCATAAATTTGACAAATTCAACTTCTCCTTTTTCTTTAATCATTTCAATTCCTTTTCTACGACTTGACTTCAGCAGGAATTGAAGAGAATTTATCAAAAAAGGATTATACGGTTTGCAATCTTTAACAGAATCATATTTTTTGCAATCTGCACAGCTACTATAATTATTTTCAAGGCAACAGGGGCGAACTTTGCAAGCTTTATATCCGATAGCACATTTTGTGCTATCTCCTTTACAACCTTCACATTTCCCTTTTTTTAGTGCGGGACACGCACCACAGTAAAATCCACAATAGGAAACCAGATTTGTATTTAATTGCTCCATAGTTTTCATTTTTTAGTTTTTTTAAACTTTGCTTTACTGTCGTTATCCATTTTTTCTGTTGCATAATGAATAATCTTTCTCCCACATTTATCTTTCCATTCTAAAAGAAATGCTTCTGCAATTTTTGGTTGTTTTTTCCAGATTTCTCTTAAAAGTGTGCCTAGCCCTTTTTGAACATCTTCTTCGGAATCTTCCATTAATTTTTCAATAACAGATAGGATAGGTTCATGTTTATAGCCTTTTTTTATGGCTTCAACAAACGTAACCGGAACAGCTCTCCTTTTCCATTTTGATTCAGATTCAGTCCAATGCATAAAATTCTCAGGTTGAATGATATCGTTATAAATAAATTCAGACAAAACCTGCATACATAGTACATCCGTATTTGCCCAATTCTGGATACCATTTTCTAACCATTTACCAATTCTCTCAAAAGTTTCTATTGAAAACTCTTCTTTTTTTGATAAAATAAAATTGTTTGCACAAAACGCTTCTTCATATTTACCTGTAGAAACAAGTCTATCGCCAAGATCAAGATAATCAACTATGGTCATATCTTTTTCCCATTTAGCCAGCCATTCTTTTCTTTGTGCTTCAGCTTTATCTTTATCACTACCATAAGCATCAAGTCCTTCTTTAAAATATCTTGATAGCTTTTTTACTACTTTTTCATCGGCATTTTTTTTGTAAAATTCGATTACTTCCTTGTGTTTTGACTCTATTTTATCCATTGTGCTTTTTTTGTGGTAAAAATAAGATGTAGCTTTTGATATAAATTGTAAAAAATGGTCTTACTGTTTGTTGTTAAAAAAATCCCTTGGAGCAAGTCCAGTTAAACTTCTGAAATCGTGAATGAAATGTGCCTGGTCATAATATCCATTATCAAATGCTAACTGGGACAAATTTAATTCGTTAGTGTTTTTTTTCATTTGTAAAATATTCTGAAATCTGACGATACTTGTAAACTTTTTAGGGTTTATACCCACATAATTGGAAAAAATTCTTTCGAATTGTTTTATTCCTAAACATACTTCCTGAGAAAGTTTTTGAGTTTTAATTTGACCC
>JAZDJM010000243.1:0-2803 GCA_043804305.1 Bacteroidota bacterium | reverse complement strand
ATTGGCTTGGGCGGCTCCACAGAAATAAGAATCAGGGGAGAAAATAAAGCTAATTGCATGGGTGCAACCGAGTTTATTGAACAAATTAAAACAGAACCGATTGCAAAACCTTTTGCAAAAAAAGTAATAGTGCTGGGCGGTGGAAACACAGCCATGGATGCAGCAACAGAATCAGCAAAACTAGGCGCCGAAAAAGTGATATTGGCTTATCGAAGAACTAAAAGTGAAATGAAGGCCTATCATTTTGAATATGACCTTACCAAAGACTCAGGAGTGGAGAGCTTGTTTAATGTTGCGCCGGTAGAAATTATCGGCAAAACTGAAGTTGAAGGTGTTAGGTTTGTAAAAACAGAGACGGTTAGTGGAAAATTGATTCCTATTCCGGGTAGCGAATTTATCTTAGCTTGCGATTTGGTGATTAAAGCTACAGGGCAAATAAAACAAACTTCCATGTTAACCAATATTTCAGGACTTAATATCGATAAATCAGGAAGAATATTGGTAGATCAATCAAACGGACAAACCTCTAACCCAAAATATTTTGCCGGAGGAGATGCGGTAAATGGCGGGGCAGAGGTTGTGAATGCAGTGGCCGATGGTAAAATTGCAGGAAAAGGAATACATGAGTTTTTGAATGATAATGGATAATTGATAATGGATAATTGATAATGGATAAGGATAATTGATAAGGATAATTGATCAACCAATCAACCAATCAACCAATCAACCCATCAACCCATCAACCCATCAACCCATCCATCAAAAAAAATATAGTCTAAAACAAAAAAGAAACGCTATGGCTAATCTTGAAATAAATTTCGCAGGGATTAAATCGCCAAATCCATTTTGGCTGGCATCGGGACCGCCAACAAATTCCGGGTATCAGATAATGAAAGCTTTTGATCAGGGTTGGGGCGGAGCTGTATGGAAAACCTTGGGAGTTCCGGTGGTTAATGTTTCCAGTCGCTACGGTGCTGTTCATCATCGCGGAAACCGGATGGTTGGCTTAAACAATATCGAACTGATAACCGACAGGCGATTAAGCGATAATCTTCGTGAGATGGAAATGGTAAAAAAGCATTTCCCCAATCATGCGGTCATTGCCTCGCTGATGGTTCAAAGCAAAGCCGAATGGCATCAAATCGTTAAAGATGTCCAAAATGCCGGTGCCGACGGCATTGAACTGAATTACGGTTGTCCTCACGGAATGTGCGAAAGAGGAATGGGTTCTGCTGTTGGCCAGGAACCTGAAATTTTGGAACTGATAACCCGTTGGGTGATGGAAGTTGCCAAAGTCCCTGTAATTGTTAAACTTACGCCCAATATTACAGATATTACCGAACCGGCTCAGGCTGCCCGTCGTGCCGGAGCCGATGCCATTGCATTGATCAATACCATTCAAAGTTTAGTAGGTGTGGATATTGATAGATTTGTTACTTATCCTGTAGTAGAAAATCACAGTACCAATGGAGGTTATTGCGGTCCGGCTGTGAAGCCTATAGCTTTGAATATGGTAAAAAATTGTGCACAACATCCTTTGGTACAACTACCTATAAGCGGAATTGGCGGAATTGAAAACTGGCGCGATGCTGTTGAATTTATTTTATTGGGCTCCTCTTCCGTTCAAATTTGTACCGCCGTAATGCACTACGGTTTTGGAATCATCCGCGATTTAATTTCCGGTCTTGAGCAGTATATGGATTCGCATGGCTTTGCAAGTATCGACCAGTTTGTGGGTAAAGCACTTCCGAATATTAAGCAATGGGCCGATCTCAATTTAAATTACAGTGTTAAGGCACATATCGATGAAGAGAAGTGTATAGGTTGTCAATTGTGCTATATTGCCTGCGAAGACGGAGCGCATCAGGCCATCGATTTAAACCTTGATAAAAGCATCAGAATTCCTAAAATCAATGAGGAAAATTGTGTCGGTTGTAATTTATGTTCCTTGATTTGTCCGGTCGAAAACTGCATTACTATGCAACGTAAAGACGATGGCAAAAATCAGCTTAGCTGGAAGCAACGTACTGAAGATGATAATATTCCGCTAACTTTTAATGATGATTTGGCAGGAGGACTTGCGCATGAAGTTCGAAACCCACTCGATGCTTTAAAAATTAAGCGCTAAAACAAATTCATTTTAATTTGAAATAATTCACTGCAATTTCGTGAATTCCATGTGAGCGCATTCCACCTAAGCTCCGCTGCGGGCTAAGCGAACAAAACACTAAAAAAGTCCTTTACTGAATCGGATTTCTCGTCGGCTTGCTGCGAGGAGTTTCAATTTATCTTTAGCAGAATAGGATTCTGTTGTCGGACTATTTACATTGGGTAAGCTTCTGTATTAAATTTGTATTTTATTCTTCATTCCTTGACAAAAGCAAATTGTTATGAATCGAACATGGTGCATAGCAACACCCAAGAGAATGATAATAATTTTCTGCAATATGTGAGTTCCATACTGCCATTAAAAATCAAATTAGTATGAAATAGCCATGATTAAAAAATCACCAACCGGAATGATTATATTTTCTATGGCTATTCCATGTGTCCGAATTTTAAAATTATAAACACATGAAAAATAAATACAAAAAATTTATCGAGACAATTTTAACTTCTGCCGATATTCAAATCGATGGCAATAAGCCATGGGATATTCAAATTCACAATGAAAATTTTTACAACAGGATAATCAGCAAAGGTGAGATAGCATTTGGTGAATCCTATATGGATTTTTGGTGGGATGCTGAGAAAGTGGATGAATTAGTCTGTAAAATACTTCAGGCCAATCTGGAAGACAAAA
>JAZDJM010000242.1:0-3221 GCA_043804305.1 Bacteroidota bacterium | reverse complement strand
TAAGTATACTTTTCTGATATTCATGGAAATAACCACTTAGGGTTTTAATTTTTATAGCCATAATATAGTTCTTTTTGAGTATTACATTCTAAATATACCGTATTGTGTTTTCTCCCATTTTTTATTTAAAGACATGGCTATCCCCATTGCTAAAATCTTTCTCGTATCAACCGGATCGATAATTCCATCGTCCCATAAGTGTGAAGTGCTGTAATAGGCTGAACCTTCTGTTTCGTATTTCTCAAGGATTGAATTTTTTAATTGTTCAATATCTTCCTGAGGCATTTCTTTTCCTTGGGCTGCCAGCTGATCCTTTTTTACCTGAATCAATACATCAGAAGCTTGCTCGCCGCCCATAACCGAAATTTTTGCATTTGGCCACATGAATAATAATCGCGGATCGTAAGCTCTACCTGCCATTGCGTAGTTACCTGCTCCAAAAGAGCCTCCAAAAACCACTGTAAATTTTGGCACATTGGCATTGGCTACAGCATGAACGAATTTTGCACCATCGCGAGCTATTCCTTTATGTTCGTATTCTTTTCCAACAATAAAGCCGGTTATATTCTGCAGGAATAAAATTGGAATATTACGGCTCGTGCATAATTCAACAAAATGTGCCCCTTTTAATGCAGTTTCGGAAAATAAAACGCCATTGTTTGCAAGAATTCCGATAGGGAAACCCATTACGTGAGCAAATCCGGTGATAATTGTTGGTGCATATCTTGCTTTAAATTCTTGAAAGCGGCTTCCGTCAACAATCCGGGCTATAATTTCGCGGGCATCAACCGATTTTTTTAAATCTATCGGTGCAATTCCGTATAGCTCTTTGGGATCGTAAAATGGTTCTTCAGGTTCAACAATGTCGATTTTTTGTTTTTCTTTAAGCTCAATTGTTTCAAAAATATTTCTGCAAATTGAAATGGCATGTCTGTCGTCGTCAGCTAAGTGGTCGGCAACTCCGGAAATACTTGTATGAACATCGGCGCCGCCCAACTCTTCGGCACTAACTTCTTCGCCGGTGGCGGCCTTAACCAAAGGAGGGCCGCCAATAAAAATAGTTCCCTGATCTTTTACAATTATAGTTTCATCGCTCATGGCCGGAACATAAGCTCCTCCTGCGGTGCAGCTTCCCATTACAATGGATATTTGGGGAATACCCGCCGCAGACATGCGTGCCTGATTGAAGAAAAACCTTCCAAAGTCAAAGCGATCAGGAAAAACATTGGCTTGTTCAGGCAAAAAAACACCGCCCGAATCGACCATATAAACGCAAGGCAAATGATTTTCCATGGCAATTTCCTGTGCGCGAATATGTTTTCGTATAGTTTCCTTGATGTAGGTTCCGCCTTTTACGGTTGCATCATTGGCGATAATAATTGTTTCTTTTCCATGAATTACACCTATTCCTGTAATAATTCCGGCTGAAGGAAATTGATTTTCGTAAGCACCATAAGAAGCCAAACTTGATAACTCAAGAAAAGGGGTGTTTTGATCAACCAGCAGATCAATTCTTTCGCGAGCCAACAACTTGCCTCTTTCTTTATGTTTCTTGACCGGAGCTTCATTTTTCCTGTCGGAAACATCATCAACACGCTGTTTAAATGTTTCTAAAAGTTTTAAAAAAGCATTGCTGTTGTTTTGAAAACTTTCTGAATTGACATCAATTTGAGATTTTATTCGATACACTTTTATAAATCTTTTAATTAAAAATCAGCTCAAATGTAAAATATTTTCTTATGCAAGCATAATAAAAAATCGAATTTTAATCGAAAATATTCGACAAATAATTTTTTAAGGAATTAATAATTTTCATTCATTTAATAATCAATAAACTATCTTATTAAAAAGAATTTTTCCATTCTTCGAGCGTAAATGTTTCTTTTAAGCGGATTCCTTTTTCTGTTAGTTGCAAAGTACAACATTCGTTATAAATATCATGTTCAAAGAAAAGAGCATAATCATTCGCAATGGCTTCATCGAAAAAAGACTCTTTTTCCTGAAGTGTAATTAAAGGCCTGGTATCGTATGCCATAATCCAGGGCAAGGATATATGGGCGGTGGATGGCAATAAATCGCCCATATAAACAATCGTTTTTCCTTTGTATTTAATATGCGGAATCATTTGGCCATCTGTATGTCCGTTGTAAATTTTGATAGTGAAGCCCGGATATATCTCGCCTTCATGTTCAATAATATTCAACTGTCCGCTTTGTTGGATGGGCACTATATTTTCTTTTAAAAAACTTGCTTTTTCGCGATTATTTGGGTTAGATGCCCAAGCCCATTGTGCCTTACTTACCCAATATTTAGCGTTTTTGAAAGTTGGGATTAGGTCTGTTTTATCTTCATTCCATTTAATTGATCCGCCGGTATGATCAAAATGCAAATGCGTAAGTACCATATCGGTGATATCGTCGGTAGTCAGATTGTATTTTGCCAGTGATTTTTCGAGCGTATCATCGCCGTGCAAGTGGAAATGGCCGAGAAATTTTTCGTCTTGCTTATCACCAATGCCATTGTCAATGAGTATTTTTCTCTTTCCGTCGATGACTAATAAACACCGCATTGCCCATGAACACAAATTGTTTTCGTCAGCCGGATAAACTTTTGACCACATGGATTTTGGTACCACGCCAAACATGGCTCCACCGTCGAGTTTAAAATTTCCGGTTGGTATGCTGAATATTTCCATAATTGAGCTTTTTATCTAACAAAGATAAAGATTGCTTTTTAAAAATGTGGATATTGAGTATTGGATAATGTTAAAGAATTTGAAAATGGCTGAGCAATTCAGCTGCTAGATTGGTTTTCTTAATTGCAGAAAGCCGCTTTATGCTATTTGTTTAGTGAGGTTTCTGATAGGTATATTTACTAGAAGACGAGGATTATCTAAGTTTAAGAGATACAAAAAAAGCCCGTCAAATCTGACGAGCTTTTTATAAATTTTAAAATGTTTGCTATTTTACAGCATCAACAATTGCTTTAAAAGCATCGGGATGGTTCATGGCTAAATCGGCCAAAGCTTTACGGTTAAGCTCGATGCCTTTGGCATGAATTTTTCCCATAAATACTGAATAGGACATTCCGTACATGCGCACTGCCGCGTTGATACGTGTAATCCATAACTGGCGAAAGTTAGCTTTTTTAGCTTTTCTATCGCGATAGGCATAAACTAATCCTTTTTCGACAGCATTTTTTGCTACTGTCCAAACATTTTT
>JAZDJM010000241.1:0-4986 GCA_043804305.1 Bacteroidota bacterium | reverse complement strand
CGGGCCGTATAAAAACAATTGGATATTCAACCAGTTAAATGCGATTGGTGAAAAGTACGGTTTTTCGATGGACACGTCCATAAATGATATCCCTGATGAGGCCATACAAACGATACTATACGGTTCGAGCGAAACTATCCGTGTAAAAAAAGAGTATTTAGGAGTTACTTCAGAATATGCCTTGAATTTTGAAGGAATTATCAATTTTATTCAAAATCAGGAAGATAACAGCAGCTCATCCGGAATTAAACGTTGGGCTTCCAGCTTTATGAACTTTAACGATTGCCCGGTATGCGATGGACAGCGCCTGAAAACTGAAGCCTTGCATTTTAAAATCGATAACAAATCCATTGCTGAGCTATCAAAAATGGATTTAATCAGTTTGGCTGATTGGTTTGAAAATCTAACGTATTCAGAAAGTGAGAAAAATGCATTAATAAGCAAGGAAATCTTAAGAGAAATTAAAAGCCGCTTAAGCTTTTTATTGGATGTAGGACTGGGATATTTAAACCTGAATAGAAGCAGTAAGAGCCTTTCAGGCGGTGAATCTCAACGCATTAGACTGGCTACACAAATTGGATCGCAATTAATTGGCGTATTATATATTTTAGATGAACCCAGTATTGGTTTGCATCAAAGAGATAATCAGCGGCTGATAAAATCTCTTAAAAACCTTAGAGATATTGGCAATTCGGTGATTGTTGTAGAACATGATCTGGATATGATTCTTGCAGCAGACGAAGTTTTGGATATTGGTCCGGGTGCCGGAGTTCACGGCGGTAAAATTGTAGCTCAGGGAAATGCTGCTCAGATGCACGAATGCAAGAGTTTAACCTGTGAATACATCAGCGGGAAAAAAACTATTCCGATACCAAAGAAACGACGCGAAGGAAACGGAAATGAGCTGCTTTTAATAGGTGCCAGCGGAAACAACCTGAAAAATGTTGATTTGCATATTCCTTTAGGGAAGTTTATTTGTATTACCGGAGTGTCGGGAAGTGGAAAATCTAGCCTAATCAATGGCACACTTTATCCTATTTTGAACCACTATTTTTATCAGGGCGTAAAAAAGCCATTGCCCTATAAATCCATTGAAGGATTAAACCATATTGATAAAATCATTGAAATCGATCAATCCCCGATTGGCCGAACTCCACGTTCAAACCCCGCCACATACACCAAGGTTTTTGATGATATCAGAAAATTATTTACCGATTTACCGGAAGCAAAAATACGCGGTTATCAGGCCGGCCGTTTCAGCTTTAATGTTAAAGGCGGTCGTTGCGAAACCTGTAAAGGAGCAGGAATTAAGGTAATTGAAATGAACTTCCTGCCCGATGTTTCTGTTGAATGTGAAGATTGTCAGGGGAAACGTTATGAAAGAGAAACGCTTGAAGTCCGTTATAAGGGTAAATCGATCAATGACGTTTTGGATATGACCATAAGGCAAGCCGTTGAATTTTTTGAAAATATTCCGTTTATTGTTCGCCGATTAAAAACACTGCAAGAAGTTGGGCTTGGTTATATTACGCTCGGCCAACAATCTACAACACTTTCGGGTGGCGAAGCACAAAGAGTTAAACTTGCGGCAGAACTTTCAAAAAAATCGACCGGAAATACACTCTATATTTTAGACGAACCCACCACCGGTTTGCATTTTGAAGATGTTAAAGTACTTTTGGATGTTTTGAATAAGCTCATAAAAAAAGGCAACACCATTATCGTTATTGAGCACAATATGGAGGTGATAAAAACGGCTGACCACATCATTGATTTAGGGCCGGAAGGCGGCAATGGCGGTGGCAGCATTGTGGCAAGCGGCACACCTGAAGAAGTATGCAAATCCAACAAAGGATTTACATCATTATTTTTGAAAGAAGTTTTGGGAAATAACTGATCCTAATCCAGATTCCTGCAAATTGCACCTAATTTTCTTAAATCAGAATAGAACCCCGGATACGATTTCTGAATACTTTCTGATTCAGTAATTACTATCGGGTTTTTTGAAACTAATCCTAAAACAGCTGCCATCATTGCCATTCGGTGATCATGAAAAGAAGAAATAATTCCACCATTTGGTTTTCCACCTTCAATTATCATTTCATCGCCAATTATTTCGATACCCAGCCCAATTTTTTTAAAAATATCCAATATTGCTTCTGCCCTATTGCTTTCCTTAAATTGCAAACGATGTACACCTTTTATTCGGCTATTACCATTACAGCAGGCAGCCAAAGCAGCTAATGGCGGGAATAAATCGGGAGTTTCAGTGGCATCGAATTTGAAGCATTTTAGTTCATTTTTTTTTTATAAACACACTTTGTTCGTCTTGTATTATCTGTGAGCCAACTTGCTTTAAAATATCAACGATGGCCTTATCTCCCTGAAATGATTTTGTATTTAAATTAGTTAGTTTAACAGAGCCTGAGATGGCTGCTGCCACTAGTAAAAATGCCGCGCCACTCCAATCGCCTTCAACATTATAACTTTTTGCATAATAGTTTTGATTCCCTTTTATTTGAAAACGACAATAATTCTCATTTCCGATTTCAATTCCAAAATCATTTAATAGACTGATTGTCATGTCTATATAAGGCTTGCTTTTCAAATTTGAAACTACCAATTCACTATCCGCTTTTAGTTTTGGAAGAGCCATCAACAAACCACTAAGCAATTGTGAGCCTTCGCTGGCATCAAAATTCAATTTTCCTCCTTTTAGTGGCCCTTTTATGTGGAGCGGGGCTTGTCCCTTATTGGTAGTGCAATGAACGTCATTCGCTTTTAATACTTTTTCAACTAAAGCCATTGGCCGATTTTGAAGGGTTCCACCTGCATTTAGTATAAATTCTTTATCAAACAAGGCGAGAATTGGAGCAAACAAACGGATACCTAATCCCGATTCGCCAATAAATAATTTGGTGGAAAAACTATTTTTTAAAGGTGTAATTTCAATCTGATCATCAACTATTTTGACTTCAGCACCCAGACTTTTTACTAAATCCAAAACGGCATCGGCATCTGCACTTGATGTATAGCCATTTATCACTACTTTTTCTTCTGTCAAAAATGCAGCTGCAATTGCCCGCTGAAGCATGCTTTTGGATGCAGGTGAAGAAATTTCTCCGTTAATTTTGGAAGGTTCAATTATAACTCTCATTAGTTAAACCACCAGTTTGTTAATAATATCGGTCTGTCTGTTAATACTTTCCTGATGAATGGCTTTAAAAATTCTGGAAACCAATTCGCTGCTTAAACCTTTCGATCTTCCTAAATCAATGCTTTTTTCAAGAATATCATTCCAGCGTGTATTTTGTAGGACAATCATATTGTTATCCCGTTTAAATTCTCCGATTTCCTCTGCAACTTTCATTCTGGCTTCGAGTAAATCCAATAATTCATGATCAAAATGATCGATTTTCTTTCTCAAATCATAAAGTAAAGAGTGTGGTTCATTTACATTCCCTTTCGATCGGATAATTAAAGCATTGGAGATTTCAGCAAATTGTTGCGGTGTAATTTGTTGATTTGCATCACTCCATGCGGTATCAGGATTTGGATGAACTTCAATGATCAATCCATCAAAATCTAAGTCCATTGCTACTTGAGAAATTTTGGATATCAAATTTCTTTTTCCGCCAATGTGGCTTGGATCATTAATGATTATCAGTTCCGGGAATCTTCTTTTTAATTCGATTGGAATCTGCCAGTTAGGTGCATTCCGGTAAGCTGTATCACCATAACTGCTAAAACCACGGTGAATGGCGCCCAATCGTGTTATACCCGCTTTGTTAATTCGTTCCAATGCTCCAATCCATAGTTCCAGATCAGGATTGATTGGGTTTTTTACAAAAACAGGGATATCAACGCCTTGAAGTGCATCAGCTATTTCTTGTATTGCGAAGGGGTTTACACTGGTTCTTGCGCCAATCCATAGAACGTCGATATTGTGTTTGAGTGCTTCATAGGTATGCTTTGCATTTGCTACTTCGGTTGCCACCATCAATCCGGTTTCTTTTTTGACTTTACTTAGCCATTTCAGGCCAACTGAACCCACACCTTCAAAACTATTTGGGCGTGTTCTTGGTTTCCAGATTCCAGCCCTAAAGATTGAAATATTCTTATCTTTTAATGCATGAGCTGCTTCCAAAACTTGTTCTTCAGTTTCAGCGCTACACGGGCCTGCCATTAATATCGGCCTGTCGGTATGCTGAATTCCCCAATCGCTGATTGCCTGTAATTTTAGTTTAGTATCCATTAGTTTGATTGATAATTTTGTAAATAGCATTCGATTTTTCCATAAGTTGATTCAACTCGATTTTGTTTTCGTTTTGAATGTGCGTTTTAAAAAGTTTAAGATTTGAGATATAAAGCTCCAAAGCTTCCAGCATATTATTCTTGTTTTGCAGAAATATAGGATTCCACATGGCTGCAGAACTACCGGCCAATCGTACTGTTGAAGCAAATCCACCTCCGGCAAGATTGTAAATATTCCGTTCTTTATCTTCAACATTATAGGCGGTTAAAGCCAACGAAAAAGAAAGAATGTGCGAAAGATGAGAAAGATAAGCCAAATCGCGATCATGAACGTCTGCATCCATAAAAATCAACTTCATATTTAAGGCCTTAAATAAAAGTTTAGCCAGATTCAAAGGCATTCTTGCATTTTGCTCTGAACTACATATAATGGCGACTTTATCAATAAATAATTCGCTAAATGAGGCTGCAGGTCCGGAATTTTCAATGCCGCCATAGGGTGCGCAGCCACAAAATTCTGACGTTTTGGATGTTTGCTTGCCAAATCAATAATCTCTTTTTTGGTTGAACCCATATCAACTATCACCTGGTCTTCAATTATATCCATCATTTTTGGCAACATTTCAAGGATTGCATCAACCGGAGTTGCGAGAATAATAATATCGGCAAGTTTGGCACCTTCCAAAATTTCCATGGAATAGTCGATTAGCTTTTTCTCTAGACAATAGGACA
>JAZDJM010000240.1:0-4283 GCA_043804305.1 Bacteroidota bacterium | reverse complement strand
AAATGAGTCTTTTTGCATTTCAATATCAATATAAAAATATTGACCTATACGCCCAATTTGTTGATTATTTAAACATTAAACCGGAGTCCATAAACCATTATCTTAAAATTCCATTTTTGCCAATTTCTTTTTTTAAAACACATAATTTAATTGCCAACACTAAAGATACTCAAATGGTTTTTAAAAGCAGCGGTACAAGCAATACGACTAGAAGCCGGCATTTAATTCGTGATTTAAAACTCTATGAATCATCATTCCTAACTAACTTTGAAAATACTTACGGCTCAATAAAAGACTATTGTATTCTGGCTCTTCTTCCCTCCTACATCGAAAACGGGGATTCTTCTCTGGTATATATGGCCAATACATTAATTGAAAAAAGCGCAAATAAAGCAAGCGGTTTTTACCTTAATAATGTTGATAAGCTTGCCGAAAATCTTGAAGTACTCGATAAAAAAGGAGAAAAAGTTTTATTGTTGGGAGTTTCATACGCCTTACTCGATTTGATTGAAAACCAAAAATTCAGGCTTAAAAATACCATCGTCATGGAAACCGGGGGCATGAAAGGTCGACGGATTGAAATGATTCGTGAAGAATTGCACCATTATTTAAAAACAGGCTTTGGTATTGATAAAATTCATTCGGAATATGGAATGACCGAACTTTTATCCCAGGCTTATTCTAATGGAAATGGAATTTTTAATTCTCCTCCTTGGATGAAAATAATTATCCGCGAAATTAATGACCCCTTCCATTATTTACCAACCGGACAGAATGGCGGTATTAACATCATTGATTTGGCCAATATTCATTCAATATCTTTTATCGAAACAAAGGATTTAGGCAGAATTAATGATGGTCTATCTTTCGAAGTGCTAGGCCGTTTCGATGATAGTGATCTAAGAGGATGTAATTTATTAATCGCCTGATACAATTATCTTTAAGTATTATCGTTCTGTTTTAAGTGAGTTTTATTTAATTATTATGTAACCTAAGGCTATATCATCCGTCAATATATCAGTTAGAAAAACGACTCAAGATTAATAAAATAAATGGTTTTGGCACGTTTTTAGATACTTTTGCATGAAATAAATGAAAAATCACTCAAAATTTTATAACTTAGTAGTCCGATTTAATTACAAACCTATGACCAAGAAAAATATAAATACTCATCTGATTTCTGCTCTGTTTTTTATCTTTGCTTTTAGCGTGAGCAGTGTCTTTGCTCAAAAAATATGGACTCTCGAAGATTGTATCAATTATGCATTTGAAAATAATATTCAAATCAAGCAAAGTAAATTACAGGTACAGTCCATAAAAGCCGACCTAAAACAAAGTAAATTTGATTATGCTCCTACATTAAATGGTTCTTCAAACCTAAATTGGGGACGTTCAATAGATCCAAATACAAATACTTACGTTAGTAACACTATGACTTCAAGCTTTGGAATCAGCAGTGGTGTTACCCTATTTGAAGGATTTCAAAAATATAATGTAGTTAAACAAAACGAATTAAATTTCAATTCCAGCCTTTTCGATTCCGAAAAAATAGAAAATGATATTGCTTTGCAATTAACCGGTGCGTATTTAAATATTTTGTTTAACCATGAAATGTTAATGGTTGCCAAAAATCAGGCAGATATTACCAAGCAACAGATTAAAAGAACAAAAAATCTAGTTGATGCCGGAACATTGCCTCAGGGCGACTTACTGGAAATTGAAGCTCAGGGATTAATGGAAGAAGTAAATGTAATCAGGGCTGACAATAATCTGAGTTTGTCGTATCTTGATTTATTGCAGATACTTGATTTACCAGCCAATCAGGAATTTGAAATTGAAAGGCCAAAAATTGCAATTAACGAAGAGTTAAATGTTATTCCATCGGAGCAGGTATATGCCAATGCCGTAAACTTTATGCCCGAAATAAAAAGCGCCCAACTTGATGTTTTAAGCTCCAACAGAAGTGTAAAAATTGCTAAAGGCGCTGCCTATCCATCATTGTCATTGCGCGGCGGAGTAAATACAAATTACCTGGATTCAAAACTTATTGATTTTACAGACCCAAATTCAGCGGTTATTCCTTTTTGGGATCAAATTTCCGAAAATCGGAGCGAATATGTAACACTTTCGCTAAATGTACCGATTTTTAATGCTTATCAAACATCAACACGGATTAAAAAAGCTGAAATTCAAAACATTAACAGTAAGTTTAATCTCGAATTGGCTAAAAATGCCTTACGTAAAAATATTGAACAAAAATACTTTGATGCAATCTCGGCATACAAAACTTTCCATGCGAACAAAGCCTCAGTTAAATCGCTCAAAGAATCATTTAAATATACCGAAGAAAAGTTCAACCTTGGAATGCTAAATTCCGTTGAGTATAATCTTGCAAAAAGCAAAGTAACCCAGTCTGAATCTGAATTGCTTCGGGCAAAATACGATTATATTTTCAAAACCAAAATACTCGACTTCTATATGGGAATCCCTCTGAAGTTTTAATACAAATCATAGCATAAACGACAAAATAAGAATGAATAAAAAGCTAATTTATTGGATAGGTGGTGCTTTAGTAATAGTAATCATCGTGTTAGCCGTTTTAAAGAAAAACGGCAAAATTGGGAAATCAGACTCAACAAAGGTAACCGTCGAAGAGGTGGTAAGAACCACCATTATTGAAACAGTTACAGCAAATGGAAAAATTCAACCGGAAAAAGATATCAAAGTCAGCCCCTTTATTTCCGGAGAAGTAATTGAATTGACTGTTCTTGAGGGAGACATGGTAAAGAAAGGTCAGTTTTTGGCCAAAATTGATCCTGAACAATATATTGCTGCTTACGAAAGAGCCGAGGCCGGACTCAATTCTCAAAAAGCTGCAGAAGCAAACGCCCGTGCCAATCTCGCCCAAAGCAAAGCAGAGTTTATAAAGAACAAACTTGATTATGAGCGTAATCTCGCATTATGGGAAAAAAAGGTTATTTCTGATTCGGAAATGGAAAGAATCAAATCAACTTTCGATGTTTCAAAAGCCAGAGTTGATGCCGCTGAAGAATCTTTAAAATCGACTGAATTTCAGGTAAAAAGTTCTGCAGCATCTTTGCGCGAAGCAAAAGAAAACCTAAGCCGCACCTCTGTTTATGCTCCACAAGATGGAACCGTATCTAAATTAAATGTAGAACGTGGAGAAAGAGTTCAAGGTGCTTCACAATTTTCAGCGGGTACAGAATTAATGCGTATCGCCAACCTCAATAATATGGAAGTCAGTGTTGAAGTTAGTGAAAATGATATCGTTAGAGTCCATTTAGGAGATACAACTTTAATAGAAGTTGATGCCTATTTAAATCGTGATTTTAAAGGTGTTGTAACTGAAATTGCTACTTCTGCAAATTCAACCGGAACAAGTGCGGATCAGGTGACTAATTTTGATGTGAAAATTAGAATCTTAAGCGAATTCTATCAAGATTTAGTTCCAATAGACAATGCTAATTTCTCTCCTTTCCGCCCAGGTATGTCTGCATCAGTTGATATTCAAACCAATACCAAACGGAATATTCTCTCCGTGCCAATTTCTTCAGTAACAACAAGAGCTGATACTACAGGCCGCCAGCTTTCTGCCCGCGAAAAGCGTGATGAAAAAAAGGAATCTGAAAAAGAAAATGTTAGCACTAAAAAAGAAATAAAAGAATATGTTTTCGTTTTTGTTGACGGAAAAGCTAAAATGTATGCTGTAAAAACCGGTATTCAGGACAATACAAATATCGAAATCTTAGAAGGATTAACCGAAGGCCAGGAAGTGATAACCGGTCCTTATACCGTGGTTTCCAAAACTCTAAAAAATCATGATAGTGTAGAAAAAACAGATAAAAAAGAGTTATTTGAAGCGAAAAAAGATTAACCAATCTTTAAACCATTATCTATAACAAAAGAAGGCTCCAGTAATATTACGGAGCCTTTTTTCGTATAAACTCCCAGAACTAAACATTCTGAAACAAAATCTGCAATTTGTTTTGGTGGGAAATTTACAACTGCAACTATCTGTTTTTTAATTAGATCCTCTAATAAATAGTGTTCCGTTATTTGTGCACTGGATCGCTTTATTCCCAGTTCACCAAAATCTATCCAAAGTTTATAGGCCGGTTTTCTGTAAGCCTTCGGTAATCCCCGTCTTGTTTTCTATTAAATCAAGATTTTTCTTTGAGAGTTTATCTAAAACATTCGGAGAACTTTGATAGGTTTAGTAGACAGTATTGTTACTGTTTTTGTTTAAAATTATGAGGTAGCAA
>JAZDJM010000239.1:0-2393 GCA_043804305.1 Bacteroidota bacterium | reverse complement strand
ATTTGGAAAAACGGAAACCAAACAGATTAATTTCCGACTGGCCTTTACTGGTATTCAGCCTTTTATCAACTTTATTGGTTTCTTTTTTTTACGTATCTTTTAGTAAGGGATTGCTTATAAAACCGGAAGTATTTCTAAGCATTTCGATAATTAGCGCGTTTTTCAGTTTTGCTCATTTGGGGAAGAAAATTCGTGCCTGGCGAGTTTTATTGAATCTTCGAAAATCGTGGTTAAGCCGTGAAATATTCGCTTATAGTCTTTTTGTTCCAACGGCTTCTATATGGCTTACTTTCCGAATCAAAATGAATTAGGTTTAATTGCTACCGTATTGGGATTGTTAGTCTTGGTTTCGATTGATAATGTTTATCGCCGAATTCCATCAAGAACTGATAGCAAATACCATAGTGCCGATGTATTATTTTTTACATCTTTTTTATATGTGTCTGTTTTAGTTTCTAATCCCTGGATGTTTTTTGCGGCGATTGCCCTAAAAGCATATTTGTACATTAACCGCAAACTCATGTTTTGGAAAAACGGAATCGACTACCGTCCTCATCTATCAATTTTAAGAATGTTTTTAGGCTTAATTATACCTGCGGCCTTATTCTGGATTTTAGGGTTTGAAACGGGAAAATTAATAATCTTTGTTTCTATCCTTTTAGGCGAAATAATAGACCGATCGGAATTTTATCTTGAATTGAAGTAAAACATGCTATTTGGCAAAGCAATTTTCGACACGATTACGTCCGCAGAAATTTAATCCAATAATCTCAACAGATAATCTCCATATCCGCTTTTTTGAAGCGGCTCGGCTAATTTCCGAAGTTGAATGGCATCAATAAATCCCATGCGATAGGCAATTTCTTCAATATTGCTAATCATCATACCCTGCCTGTTTTCGATAACTTCAACAAACTGAGAAGCTTCATTTAAAGAGGTGAAAGTACCTGTATCCAACCAGGCTGTTCCTCGCCCCAACAAAGAAACTGAGAGCTTTCCAATTTTAAGGTAATGTTTATTAACATCGGTGATTTCGTATTCACCACGCGCACTTGGTTTAATATTTTTAGCCACTTCAACTACCGAATTGTCGTAAAAATACAATCCCGGCACAGCATAGTTCGATTTAGGATTTTTTGGTTTTTCTTCCAATGACAAGGCTTTCATATTTTCATCGAATTCAACGACTCCATATCTCTCCGGGTCAGTTACCTGATAAGCAAAAACCACACCGCCCTCAGGATCGTTAATGCTTTTAAGTAGCGAGGTTAATCCTCTCATATAGAATATATTATCACCCAAAATCAGGGCTACTTTATCTTTTCCAATAAACTCTTCGCCAATAACAAAAGCCTGAGCCAAACCATTTGGTATTTGCTGTTCTGCATAGCTGAATTTTAATCCTAACTGCTCACCACTGCCGAATAATTTTTCGAAATGTGGCAAATCATGAGGGGTTGAAATAATTAAGATTTCCTGAATACCTGCCATCATTAGCACGGACAGCGGATAATAAATCATTGGTTTATTATAAATTGGCATGAGTTGCTTGCTAACTGCCAGGGTGAGTGGATGCAATCGACTGCCTGAGCCACCTGCTAAAATAATTCCTTTCATCTGTTTATAATTTGTTTTTTAATTGTCAGATGGAATAGCCATTAAAAATATAATCATTCCAGTCGGTGTTTTATTAATCATGGCTATTTCATATACTGTAAATCATATTTTTTTAATTCAAAACAAAGGTGTAGACATCTGTTCCGGCAAAAATTAATCTGCGTTTTTTAGGTCTTTATCCTGATAATCATTTCCATTATCTTCATCAGCATCTTCGTCAGAAGCTTCGAGTACGGATGCTTTAAATGCACGGGTAGTCATAAATTTATCGAGTGTAAGAAGAAGCGACGGCAAAAGAAATAGATTTGAGATAAGCGCAATCAATAGCGTAAAAGAGATTAAATAGCCCATTGCTTCAGTTCCACCAAATTTTGAAAGGGTGAAGATATAAAAACCGAAAAACAACACAATCGATGAATAAATCATACTAAAACCTGTTTCCTTTAATGCATTCAATACCGAAGCGCTAATCTGCCAGTTGTTGTGTTTAAGATGTAAGCGGTATCTGGACAAAAAGTGAATGGCATTATCAACGGAAATTCCCAATGCAATACTAAAAATAAGGATGGTTGATGGTTTTACCGAGATATCGAAATAACCCATCATTGCGGCCGTTAACAATTGCGGCAATAAGTTTGGGATTAAAGATAAAACTATCATTCGTGCAGAAGTAAAAAGCAAAGCCATCAATAAAGAAATAACCACCAAAGCAAGAATTAAGCTTTGCAGTAAATTCTTTATCAGATATTTAGTGCCTTCCAAAAATACAACGCTGG
>JAZDJM010000238.1:0-4891 GCA_043804305.1 Bacteroidota bacterium | reverse complement strand
TGCAAATGCACCGTTTAATCGGCGTAAAAAGCTGCCCGACATATAGTTTACAACTAGCTTTAACTCTTCTTCATTTACTTTTTGAGTCATTAGCTTTTTCAGTTCAAAGCGGACTTCATCAATTGCTTTTTGAGCAACATCAGAACCAACTTCACTGCTTATAATCAGTGCATTATCATTCAAATGTGTGTAAATTCCGGCAGATATCCCATATGTATAGCCTTTGTCTTCACGGATATTGCTCATCAGCCTTGAACCGAAATAGCCACCAAGAAGGGTAGTTGTCAAACTTAATGCAAAGTAATCGGGATGTGCTTTTCCAATCGTTCTTTTTCCAATTCGAATAGCCGATTGAAGTACATTTTCTTTTGGAATAAAATGTTTTGGGATGTTGCTGCTTTCAGCGATATAATTTGGGTTGAGTATTGGTATATTCCCTTTCCAATCTTCTCCTCCAAAAAAACGATTGAGAAGCGTAATCGTTGCCTCTTCTATTTTTCCTGAAATAAAAATTTTACAATTATCGCTTTTATAGTATTTTGAATGAAATTCCTTTAAAATTTCAGACTTAATATTGGTATAATCCTGTTCGGTGGAGTTTGAGCCATAAGGATGATTCTCTCCAAAAAGCAAAACAGAGAATTGTTTTTGCGCGATGTGTTTAACTTTTTGATTTCGAATCATAAACGCCTGAATTTCTTGTTCCCTCAAGCGGTCAAGCTCATTTTCGTTAAACAGCGGATATTTTATTACATCTGCCATCAAGGCTAAAACTGTACTCAAATGTTTATTTAGCGTATAGATATCCACCGAGGCGTTATCGTGGTCAACTTTATGATTCACAAAAGCCCCGCAGGAATCAAGTTTTTGTGCAATTTCTGCAGCGGAAAAGTTTTGGCTTCCTTCAATAAGCATATTTCCGGTAAAGAAAGCTTGGAAAACCTGCGACTGATACCAAATGCCTGCATTAAAAACCAATTGAATTTTTACTACATCCTCTTTTCCAACATGGATAGAAAAAACCGGAATTCCGTTAGAAAGTTTCAACTTGTTTACCGGAGGAAATTTAATTTTTGTTACCGATTGGGTTTTAGGAGGAAGTATTCTATTGATTAACATGGGCTTGTGTGTTTGAACGGTAAAACAAAGTGGATGAATTTATGCTTCTGAATAAAGTTTTGGCTAGTTTTCGGATTTCATCTGCCTGAATACTTGCATAGATTTCTTTTTCAGTATTTATCAAATTTA
This sequence comes from Bacteroidota bacterium, assembly GCA_043804305.1. GTDB lineage: Bacteria > Bacteroidota > Bacteroidia > Bacteroidales > UBA12170 > UBA12170. Next base: position 3,643 of record JAZDJM010000238.1, on the reverse strand, counting down.
TATCACCTAAACTTTCGGAAATTGCCAAATTAATGGCTTTGTTTAAAATGTTAGTTTCGCTAAAAATATGATTTGCTTCCATTTTATTCTTCACTTTCTGAAGTTCATCCTCTGAAACCAATTCGTTTTTAAGTAATTCAAATTGCTCTTCCAAACGCTTTTCAGCTTGTTCCAGACTAATTTTTTCGGCAGGTTTTCCGCTGATAACAAAAAGTCCCGGGTCGAAATCGCCTGTGATATAGGCATTCAACTCTGAAAAAACACCATCTTCTTTGATTAATTTACGATATAAACGTGAGGAGTTTCCGTTTGACAGAATATCTGATAACAAATCGGCTATATAATAATCACGGCTTCCACGATTAGCCATATGAAAAGCTTTATAAAGCGCATCAACTGGTACATTTCTTTGTACTTCCAAAAACCGTTTTTCATTTTGTTCGGGTTCCTGAGAAAATTCTTCCACAGCCAGATTTCCTGCCGGAATACCTCCAAACCACTTTTCGGTTAGTGCTAATATTTCAGCGGATTCTACATTTCCGGCAACAACTAAGATGGCATTGTTGGGATTATAATGTTTTTTGTAAAAGGCTTTAACATCTTCAATCCTTGCATCTTCGATGTGTTTAATTTCTTTTCCGATAGTATTCCACTGATAGGGATGATGTTTATAAGCCAAAGGTTTGAGCAATAACCAAACATCGCCATAAGGCTGATTCAGATAGGATTGTTTAAACTCTTCGATAACTACCTGACGTTGCACTTCCAAACTTTTTTCTGAAAAAGCAAGATTCAGCATCCTGTCGGATTCCAACCAAAATGCAGTTTCAATGTTTTCCTTTGGGAGCGTAATATAATAGTTAGTAATGTCATTACTTGTAAAAGCATTATTTTCTCCGCCGGCTTTTTCGAGTGGCTGATCATAGCTTGGAATATTAACGGAGCCGCCAAACATCAGATGCTCAAACAAGTGTGCAAATCCTGTTTTGTCGGCCGATTCATTTCTGGATCCAACTTTATATAAAACGTTTACGGCAACAATTGGTGTAGAATCATCTTTATGTACAATGAGCGTTAGCCCATTTTTAAGGGTAAATCTTTCAAAATCAATCATTAAATTGTTTAATTAGTGGGTAAATTTGGACATAAACTGTTTTTCATCGATAAGGAATCTTTTGTGACTGCCCTGACCTATTATTCCTTCATTATCAATAACATCAACAGCAAAAATTAGTTTGGAGCGATCAATTTCGATGAGTTCAGCAGTGCAAAGTACAGCTGTTCCTACCGGAGTGGCTTTTAAATGTTTAATATTTATTTCGGTTCCAACACTATTTTGTCCCGATTCCAGATATTTTTCGATACAAAGCATTGCTGTTTTTTCCATCAGGGCTACCATTGCAGGAGTTGCAAAAACCTCTAAACTACCTGAACCGTATTGGCTTGCCGTATCATTTGGACTAACTATAATTTCCAATTCAGCTTTTAAGCCTGGTGTTAATTCCATAAAATAATTTGATTTTTAATCTGCTTTAATTTTTTTTACATGGAGTAAATCCATTTCTACAACCATCGAATAACCAATTTGATCAATGCGAATGGCTACTTTTTTCTTTCCATCGTTATCGCGGACAATTTCGCCGGTAAATCCGATAAGTGGACCTTTTTCGATTGTAATTTTTTCACCTTTTTTGAAAAGATGGCTGCTGAAATGGAATTTTTCTTTCGAGCCAACCAATTTTTTCATGGCTTCAATTTGCCATTCAGGAATCGGAGCAGCTTTTCCTTCAAAAGTAACAAAACGAAGAGCACCAAATGTGTTTAGGATATCAAAATACTCTTTCTCACTCGATTTAACAAAAACATAAGAATGAATATAGGGAACATCAACCCATTTTTTACGGTCGCTCCATTTTCTTAATTTTCGTTCGAGCGGTAAAAATGCCTCAAAACCTTGTTCTATAAAACGCTCATAAACCGCTTTCTCGGCTCTTGATTTGACATAGATTGCGTGCCAATTGTATACTACTGTATAAGCCATAACCTTTTTTAATCGATAGAAATTGAATTAAGAATCGGATGATAATTACCTTTTAAACCAAGCACATTGGCATTTCGGATAGCATGAACCATTTGAATGCTGCTTCTGGCATCATCGAGCCGGAAACCGTTTCCAGCCAGAATTTCCTGATAACTTAAGGTATGCAAATCGGTAAATCCTCCACTAAATTCAAATTCTTCACCTTCCATAAGAATAGAGCGATATGTACTTTGCCCTTGTTCGCGGCGCTTTTCAGAAATATCATTGCTGTCAATACTTAAGAACCAACGCACATTTGCTTTTTCCAATTCTAAAAAACCTGCTGCCTTTTTATCTTTGAGCAAATGAACACTGCTGTTTTTGGCTTTCCCAAAAATAAATGACAGCATATCAAAAAAATGAACTCCAATATTGGTAGACACACCTCCCGATTTTGAAAGGTCTCCTTTCCAACTGAAGGAATACCATTTTCCTCTTGAAGTTATATAAGTTAAATCGATATCGTAGATTTTGTCTTTTGGCCCGTTTTCCACTTTTTTCTTTAATGCAATTACCGATGGATGCAAACGCAATTGAAGTATAGTATATATTTCTTTATTTGATTCTTTTTCGATAGTCTGAAGACCATCAACATTCCATGGATTCAAAACTATCGGTTTCTCGCAAATGGCATGGGCATTATTTCGCAAAGCTAATCGGATGTGCGAATCGTGCAAATAATTAGGAGAACAAATACTCACATAATCAACCGCTGAGCCGTTGTTCATCCTGCGGAGTTTATCTAAATGCCTATCAAATCGTTCCGGTTCAGTAAAAAAATTTGCAGCAGGGAAAAAATTATCCATAATTCCAACGCAATCAAACTTATCTAAAGCAGCAACCAATTCGTGGCCGGTATCTTTAATGGCCTGCATATGGCGCGGAGCAATAAAACCGGCTGCCCCGATAAGTGCAAAATTCTTTACGTGTGTCATGATGCTAATTTTAAAAAGACTTTTGTGTCGACAAAGATAAATTAATTTGGCGATTGTTAAATTTGAATTGTTTAGACAGTCGAACCATTAAGGAGAATTCTCATAATAAAAACAAACCTATCTTTGCACCTCAAATTAAGTTATGCTTTTTATTGCAACATCTCATCTTACCGCTACTGAAAGGAAAACTTTTCGTATACATTTGGTTTATAGCATTTTGGAAGGCATTGTATTGGGAGTTTTAGCGCTCAACGAATTTGTGTTTATAAAAAGCCTTAACGGGAGCAATTTTGAGTTGGGAGTTTTGTTTCAGTTTAGTATGATCGTTTTTACCTTTCTTATTTTTATTAACGAATTATTACGGCGGATTCAAAATAAAAGAAAGTTATTGATATACACCGCATTGCTAACGCGTTTGCCTTTAATCTTATTGGTTTTTTTCCCAAAAACAGAAGCCGCAGTAATGAGCAATGGTTTTTATCATATTTTATTTTTAGGCATATTTTTTATGTACTTTTTAGCGGCGCCTGTTGTATTGCCAAATATAAACCTATTTTTAAAAAACACCTACAGGAACGAAAATTTCAGCAATTTATATAGCACGGCTACTTCGGTTAATAAAATTGTA
>JAZDJM010000237.1:0-14085 GCA_043804305.1 Bacteroidota bacterium | reverse complement strand
TTTTTTGATGAAGAACGGCTTTCTCAATATACTGCTCAGCCAATCTTAAATTTTTAACTTCCAAGGCTTTATCAATCACATTTGCATAACTCTTATACATTCCGTAGGCGCAAATTGATTTCCTTTGCTCAAATTTATCGGAAGGAATTAAATTTTCACTATTCTCTCTAAAACTTTCCAGATTTTCGATATAAAACAGAGCTTCCGAAAAATTCTGATTTTCAATCAGTAAATCCAGTTTTGCAATGCTGTATTCATAAAAAAGTTTTTCAAACTCAGATTTCAAAATGTTCACTCTATCCATTTCGCCCGAGGAAATTAGCTCAAAAAAAGAAATTTCATCATGCATGAAGTTATCCGGATAATCATAGGCCGCTAAAATCTCAAACAAATTATCATAAATATTGCCATAATTTTTTTTGAGCTTTAAAAGCAATTCATCCTCCTCCATATAATCGATTGCGATTTGGCTGAGCGATAAATTATCGATTTCAGGCGAATTTTTAATACCAGCCGCATATCTGTCGATATTAATATCGAGCGTTGCCGAAAAAATATCCATTCTGTTTTTGAGATTTAATGGATCTTTTTTATTCAAGATTAAAGCGGAATAAAAATCAGACCTGTAAATTTTTTGCAGATAATTAGAATATCTCAAGCTTTTAATCAAAAACGGAATTGATTCCTTAACATTTGCCTGTTTTATTAAATAGCCGTTAGAAAGCTCTGAAACAATATAATCAGCAGTTTTATAATTTGTTACATAATGAAACCAATCTTCGAAAGCATATTCTCCTTTAAAATATTCGAGCTCGAACTGATCTATTTTTATGAACCAAGCTTTTGCCCAGCGTTGATGAAGAATTGTAAAACTAGCTATCTGGCCAACAGAGTTTGCATCTATGGCTTCCCCATTATAGTATTTTAAATAGACCAAACTGCTGTCTTCTTTAAAAACCTGAATTCTAAACGATTGAATTTTAGGGAGTATAACTGCTGATGCATCAAATTGATATACTTCAAAATCGCCTTTGGGCTCCAATGGCTTTATATAAATATCTGTTGCAAAATTTCCTTTCTCTTGTCTGGTAATCTGATAAGATAAAATGATATCCCAATCGATTTTAACAACCTCAATTGGTTTAAATTTTGAATAAGCAATGTATCTCAGATTTTGATTAATCTCTTTTTGGATTGGATTTTCGCTTTTTTTAAAAGACAATTGAATTTGCAAAGTATCCAGAATTCCATGTTCAATCCACTGTTGTGCATGTAATTGAGTAATAAGGCTTAAATTAATTAACAGTAATACTACTATGCGTTGCATAAACAATTAGAAAAGCAAAAAATTATATCAAAAAAAACATTTATTTTTCCGAAGGATTTTCTTTCTGCAAAGTATCAAAATCTTCCCAATATTCTTTAACTGTAGTTTTCATTTCCTTATGAAGCATTAATATGCCGAATAAGTTTGGCAAAGTCATCATGGCAATTGCAATACCGGAAAAGGTCCAGATAATCGTGGTGTCTGTAAAACTGGCAATAAAAAATCCGAGTATATAAATCACTCTATAGGTCGTAACCCATTTTGTACCAAACAGATAAGTAACCGATCTATCGCCATAATACGACCAGGCAATAGCCGTTGAAAAAGCAAACAATAACAAACCAATGGTTACGATATACTCGCCATAATTGCCAAAATACCCTTTTCGAAAAGCTTTGATGGAAAGCGGGGCAGAATGCAGAAGTGATTTTCCGGTAAGCAAGAGTGCAGTATTCTGGATATCGCCATTTTTAACCAAAACTTTTCCATTGTAGGCTTTTCCATTTTCAAAGACCTGAACATTTTCGGCAATGGAGCGGGCATGAAAAATGCTCAATTCGTTTTGTATTTTTCCGTCTTTAACTTCCAGTTCACCATTAAAAAACTCAACATCGGTTTTATGATTTAGAATATAGGTTTTGAGTGTATTTTTATCAGCTGCATCATTTTCGTCATACACCTGATTAAAAACTTTTGTTTCGGCATACTGAAAATTGGTTTCGTGTTTTTCGTTCCACACACCTGACGAAACCAATGCCAAACCCGTTAATGTGCATATAACTATTGTATCGATAAAAGGCTCTAAAATAGAAACCATTCCTTCAGAAACAGGCTCGTGAGCCTTGGCAGCAGCATGGGCAATAGGCGCAGAACCTTGTCCGGCTTCGTTTGAAAACAATCCACGATTGACACCACGATTAAAAGCAAAAGCAAAAGATGCGCCCAAAAAACCTCCGGTTGCAGCAGTGCCATTGATTACATCGCCAAAAATTAAACCCAGCGAAGGAATAATATTTTCCCAATTGAATGCAATAACACTAAAAACACCTACAATATAAATGAGAGCCATTGCAGGAACTAATTTATCGGTTACTTTAACAATCCGCTTAATACCGCCAATAATTACAAAGCCCAAAATCAATGCCAATACACCTCCGGTTATCATTTGATTTATTCCAAAGGTTGAATAAACTGAACTGGCAATACTGTTTATCTGCGGCATATTTCCGGTTCCAAAGGAAGAAATAATAGTGGCAAATGCAAAAATAGCAGCCAACCATTTCATATTCAGCCTATTTTTCATATAATACATCGGACCACCACTAACAGATCCATCAGGGGCAATTTCGCGATATTTATGAGAAAGGGTAACTTCTACAAACTTGGTGGTCATACCAAAAAAAGCAGTAACAAGCATCCAAAACAAGGCTGCCGGCCCACCCAAATGAATAGCCAAGGCTACACCCGCAATATTTCCTGTTCCAACTGTACCCGATAAGGCAGTGGCAAGTGCCTGAAAATGTGTTGCATCACCTTTATCTGTGTCTTTATCGTATTTCCCTTTTACAATCCTTATGGCATGATTAAAATACCTGATTTGAGGAAATTTAAGATAAATGGTAAAAAAAAGCCCCGTTCCTAATAGAGCGAAGACAAACCAAGTAGAGCCACCAATATACGAGTCGATTAGTGCCAGGAAAGTGTTTAATTCTTGCATGTTTGTGTTTTTTGTTTGCGAAGATAAAAAGATTTTAATATCCCAATTCGTTCAAAATTTCTTTTGCGTTCTTTAAAGGGATATCTTTTTTTAGTCCTTGATTTTTAAAATACTCAAGCGTAAGCTCTGTTCGATTGGTAAACATAGCATCCGTACGATTGGCATAATGCATGGTTTGATATTCAGTATCAAATGAATACGCATGGATTTTGAGGCCGGATTGATGAATAAGTTTTGCTTGCCATTCCATTAATAGATCGGCATAATTATTTGGTTCTCCGGCAATAGAAGGGCCAATAAAATGCGCATTATTTTTGATAGCAAAATTAATATTCGTTTGATAGGCTATTGAATCAGAATCGATTAAATTCGGATCGCCCAGCCAAAGTAAAAAACAAAGCGGTACTTCGCCTTTAAACAGCTCGTTTATTTTTTGAAGGCTTTTTGGCGAAAATGTTTGCAAAACAATTCGCCCTGCCGTATTTCCGGTGTTCACTTTTCCATCTATATAGAATGATTCGTGCTTATCGATTGGATTTGATTTATTATTCCAGGCTGCGGTGCTTAAAACCCGATACAAATCATTTTCTACATTTGGATATAAACCCGGCTCTTTGGTTTCGATGTAAATGCCTGGCCGGTGTCCAATATCCTCAGTATCTTTAACATAAAAAAACTGATAATGAGGTTTCGAATTTATAACGATGAGATTGAAAAGTCGCTCACCATTTTCATTTCTGGCAATTCTCCATCCTTTTGCGATCATTATAACATCTTCGAGTGTTGAAATGTATTGCTTACCACCAACATAGATTTCAGCGGAAGGATGTTGAATTGCTTTGGAGATATCTAAATCGCCGGAGATATTTAAACCGCTAAAAGAATAGGCTTTTTGATTACTTTTTATTACCTCAGCTTTGCTTGAAAAATTTATACTTTGCTGATTTGGTTGAGCAAGATTAAACCATGTTCCTGCATCCAATTGCATTAATTCCTGATAGGTATAATTAGCAGCTGTAAAAATGCTGTCATTCGGGAAAACAGCAACACAATCAGTGGTTCTGCTTAAATTATCATCGTGCAAAGCCAACAAAACACCATCTTTTGAGCGTTGAATATCGACTTCTAAATAATCGGCGCCCATATTTCTGGCCCAACGGAAAGCCGCTTCGGTTTCCTCAGGCGCCCAATAAGTTGTGCCACGATGGGCAATAATTGCATTATCAACAACATAATCGCGAATTATTTTATTTTTTTCGCTTATTTGTAAACTTTTCATTTTCTGGTTTTTATCAAGACAGCCATACTGAAAAATCAACAAGATAATCAGTAAAACTAATTTAGAGGTTTTCTCCATTTGAACTTTTATTTTTATTTCTCCAGCTTAATGCAAGCAGAAAAATGGATATGACAGATGCTGCAATCAACACCTTAAAACCGCCATCCCATCCAAAATTATCGACAACATAACCCATGGCAATATTGGCAAACAGAGCACCGCCCATATATCCAAACAGACCGGTTAAACCGGCTGCTGTTCCTGCTGCTTTTTTGGGAACCAAGTCGAGTGCATGAACACCGATAAGCATTACAGGGCCATAGATCAAGAATCCCAAAGCAATTAACGAAATATTGATGATGAGTAAACTTTCAGATTTCCAATAAAATACTATTGCCAATGTAACAAAAATCATATATAAAATGCTTGCCGGAGCGCGTCTTCCGCCAAAAACCTTATCGCTAATCCATCCAGCCAGTAGGGTTCCCGGAATACCAGCATATTCGTATAAAAAATAGGCCCATCCTGAGTCATTCAAATCGAAATTTCTAGATTCTTTCAAATAGGTAGGTGCCCAATCTAAAATTCCATACCGAATTAAATATACAAAAGCATTGGCGAAGGCAATATACCAAAGGAATTTATTGGCAAATACATATTTAAAAAATATTTCCTTCCAATTGAGCTCTTTTTCAAAAGTCTCAGCATTGTAATTTTCGGGATAATCATTTCGCCATTCTTCGATGGGAGGAAGACCACAGGACTGAGGCGTATCTTTCATAATCAGATAGATTAAAAAAGCAATGATAAGCGCCACCAAAGCAGGAAAATACAAGGCACTATGCCAGTCGTTGAAAATAGCCAATCCAAGGATAGCCAGCGGCCCGATTAATCCACCACCGATATTGTGTGCCACATTCCAAATCGACATTTTTGTTCCACGTTCATTAACAGAAAACCAATGCACCATTGTTCTGCCACAGGCCGGCCATCCCATTCCCTGAAACCAGCCGTTAATAAAAAGAACAATAAACATGATAACTGCCGATGATGTAAAAAATGGAATAATCCCCATAAACATCATCGTAACTGCCGATAATACCAATCCTAAAGAAAGAAATACTTTAGAGTTTGAACGGTCAGAAACATTGCCCATAATAAATTTACTCAATCCATAAGCTATTGATATTGCGCTCAATACCCAACCCAATTGCGATTTCGTATACCCTTCTTCAATAAGATTGGGCATGATTAAGGAAAAATTCTTTCGGACAAGATAATAGGCCGCATAACCGACAAATATCCCCATAAAAACCTGAAAACGAAGTCTTTTGTAGGTTGGATCAATTTGTTCTTTCTGAAGTAGTTCTTGTGCGGATTTAGGTTTTAGAAATTCGAGCATAAAATTAGGTATTAGATATTTATAGAACTCTGGGTTACACTAAAATTTATTTTGGAGTACAAATCGAAAAAGCTTCATGCAAAATCTTTCTGGCTCTATTACCAACTATGCTCATCTCCTTTAGATTATCGGCAGTAATTGATTTACACAAAACTATACCTTTTTCCATTAATATTTGTTTTTCTCTTTTGCTAATTGTTTGTAAAGCAGTTATCGGATAAAGGCCTGAAATATCAATTCTTTCGCGTAGGCTTCCTTGTGAAGGATAATCCCATGAAATCAAATTCAGTCCCGCGCATCTTGCATAGCTTTCAGCATCCTCCGTAAATCGTGTATTGGTAATTACCCATGCCTCATAATCATCAAATTTATTCTGATCGTTTTTTTTCCATGCATTTACAACATCATTAAAACGAGAATGGATATATAGAGCAACTTTTACATCAGATTTTGTTTGTGTATTTGCATGATATTTACATTCAACCATTAGCTTTTTTTTATTTTGCCAGGCAATTACATCGATTTCATGCGTAATGCATTCTCCATTTACTATAGTTCCAACTTCCACTTCAAAACCCTGATATTTAAGCAATTCTCCTACATATTTTTCGAAAGGATAACCAGTTGGCCCCAATTCCATAATGGCATTTTTTAAGCGATATCTTCCGGCAACTTCAATCGATTTTTTTCTGAGTAAACCATAGGCCAATTTAAAAAGTTTTCGTGTACTTATGCCTTCATGGACAAAATCAGCGAGTTGAGCCAAAACCGCATGGATATCTTTTTCGTTTGCTCCTGAACGAATAAATGAAGTGCGTAATTTTTCAACATCGAAAGGAATAATTTCACCTGATTTTTTGGTTATTTTAAAGTTTGTGTTTTGCATCATTGGGTTTTAGTCTGAATAAATCCGGTAGATAAATAAAATCTCCCTGCAATTTAAATATATTTTTAATTGGATTACATTACCGTACTCGCATAAATTGATTAATAACTTGTTTAACTAAGTCCTCTCTTTAATTTCTTAATTTTTGCCATAATAACTTAGCTAATTTTTGTGCCTCGCTCATAATTAAAGTTTCGTCGACATTTAAAATAATTTTATCCTTCATGACAAATTTTCCATTAACTATCAGGCTATCAACCTGTCTGTTCTCAAACGCATAGAAGAAATGCCCCAGAAAATTGGATGAATCCAATGGTGTTGGAGAATTATAATCAAAAATGACGATGTTGTTATTTCCATTTCCTTCAAAATTATTATCAGCTAAATATTTATTTACATTTTGAAGACGATGATATGCTTTAGGAATATCAATTTTATCTTTTCCTAATCCGGCAAAATAGGCTGATTGCGCACTTCTAATCATATTGCTGTGCATTCCATCTGTTCCAAGCATACTTTTCGTTTCCAACAAATCAGCATTGTAAAAACCTACTTGATTATTCAAATTGCTTTCAGGGTTTTGCACCACCCATGCTTTAGAATCGGCTATGATTTTTCTTTCATTTTCATCGATATGAATGCAATGAGCCAGTATCGTCTTTTCTAAATCGAGCAAACCAAAATCGTTTAAACGATTTACCACACGTTTCCCGAACTTTTCTAAATTAAACTGCTGGTCATAAGCATCTTCTGCCAGATGGATATGAATTCCGCTTTTATATTTTCGAGCCAAATCGGCTGCCTTTTTCAAACTATCATCAGAAAGTGTAAATGCCGCATGAAGTCCAACCAAAGCCTGATGTTTCTTTAAATAATCCTCAGTTTCCAATAAACCATCATCACGAATTTTTAGACCGTCACGATCTGATATTTCGTAGCAAAGCAGATGATTTAATCCAATGTTTTCTATCTGACCTGCAATAGATTGCAGCGAGCCCGCAACACAGTTTGGCGAGGCATGATGATCGATTATATATCCCACTCCATTTTTTGCACTGGAAACTGCAGTAACAGCAGCGCTAATTTCGATAAGATCTTTGTTTAGCGCCTTATCCAATTTCCACCAGATTTTTTGAAGTATTTCAAGAAAATTCTTTGGTGCAATTTCAGGCAGAGGCATTCCGGGCGCTAATGCTGAGTAAGCATGGTGATGTGCATTCACAAAAGATTTCATCGCCAATTTACCGCTGCAATCAATTTTTTGAATGGTCGGATTATTTATTGAAAATGCATCATCAACAAATTGAATTTCTTTGTCCAAACCTTCCTCAATCAACAAATTACCTGAGATAATTTCAAATGTTTTATAGTGGATAAAACGAATATTTTCGAGTAGAATCATATATTTAGTATTCGAGAGGTTAAATATACCGAATAAATTGTTTTCTAAGCAGGATTGAAATATTTTTGCACCAAATAAAAAATAAGAAATAATGAAGCCTTTAGTAAGTATAATAATGGGAAGCACATCCGATTTTGGTGTGATGGAAAAAGCTGCAAGATTTTTTGATGAAATGGAAATTCCATTTGAAATCAATGCCTTGTCAGCACATCGAACCCCTGAAATTGTCGAAAAATTTGCAAAAAACGCAAAAGATCGCGGAGTAAAAGTGATTATTGCCGGTGCAGGCATGGCCGCACATTTGCCGGGAGTAATTGCTGCTATGACTCCTATACCTGTAATTGGTGTACCGATAAATGCTTCACTCGATGGGTTGGATTCATTATTGGCAATTGTTCAAATGCCTCCGGGAATTCCTGTGGCAACAGTAGGAATCGACGGAGCATTAAATGCTGGAATTCTTGCAGCTCAAATGATTGCAACAGGCGATGAAAAACTTATGGAAAAAACCATTGCTTACAAAGAAAACCTGAAAGAGAAAATCGTAAAAGCAAACAAGGATTTATCAGAAATTAAGTTTAAGTTTAGGGTTTAGGGGATGAGAGTGATAGAGTGATAGAGTGATAGAGTGATAAAGTGATACAGTGATATAGTGTCTTGTTTAAAACTTCACAGCTAATTTCAGATTTATTCTTCTGGGCGTTAAATAGTTGGGAACTAAATATACGTAATTATAATTGTCTTTTACCCAAAGATAAGAAACTACATTTTTGATATCGAGCAGGTTAAGTATTTCCAGGGTTATATCCACATTTGAGAATTGTTTGGCCAGTTTATTATTGATTCTTTTACTGTTTGGCCCAATCAGCTCGTAGGCAAATCCCATATCAACCCGTCGGTAAGAAGGTGTTCTTGATATTAGGGTTTGAAAATCCCTTCCGGGATAATAAACCGGCAATCCTGTGCCAAAAGAAAGGTTCATATTCAGTTTAAAAGTAGGCAACATGGGTAAATAATCCTGAAAAAAGATGGATGCAGTAAAACGCTGGTCAGTAGGGCGAGGAATCCAGACATTTTCGACCGGAACTTCGGTATTGGTATAATAATCTGCATAAAAATTATCACGGAGAATTTCGTTGGTTTGCATGAGCGAAAGGCTGAGCCAGGATTCAAGGCCTTCGACAAACTCACCGTTAATTTTCATATCCAATCCGCCGGCATAACCTTTTGAGCTGTTTTCTCCGCTATAAATCAGCCGTACATTATCCACTATAAACGGTATCAAATTATCGTACTGTTTGTAATAAAGTTCCGAAATCATTTTAAATGGCCGTCCCCATGCATTAAAATTGAAATCGCTTCCAAGAACAAAATGAAAGGATGACTGAGCCTTAATATCCGGATTCAGATTTCCATCAGGTTTTCTCAATTCCCGATAAAATGGCGACTGAAAATACATGCCGCCAGAAAACCGAAACAGTAAATCTTTCTGCCAATCAGGCTTTAGGGCAATTGAGAATCTCGGGCTGAATAGAATTTGTTTATTATAATCCCAATAATTAACTCTTGCTCCTGCAGTAATAAAAAGTTGGTTAGTACCGGAATTGAATTCCCACGAATTTTGAACGAATGCACTAAGCCTGTTTGAAACCATGCTGTTTTTTGCAAACAAAGTATCGTTAAGCACAAAAGGAAAAAATGTTTGAGCAAGCGGATCAACATAGCCTAAAGAATCACGTGGATAAGGCTTTGAAAACCCGGCAGAATCTATCATCATCCACTGATTTAATTTATCTTCGATGGATTCGTGCTGAAATTTAATTCCCCACTGCATTAAACCTTTTTCGTGCTCATAAACACCCTGATGCTCCAAATTCCACACCTTAGCATTCAATCTGTTTCGTGCATGGTTCAGATAAGTTCCCACACCCTGCGTTTCGATAACCTCACCAAAATCATCTTCACCCAAATCAGTTTCAAGTAAACCAATCCAATATTGCCCCTGAATATCGTAATTTTCTTCTTCAGCAGATTGAAAAGCACTGCTTATGAATTTCAGGTTTAGCTTTTTATTTGGAGAATAAGAAGTTGTAAATGCACCAAAATAAGTGTCATATTTATCGACTTCTTGTCCATCGAAATAAATCTTTAATTGATAAGCTTCTTTAACATGTCCAAATGCGGTTTCCCGGTTTTGAGGAATCAGTTTATAATTGTTGGTGCTGATATTTCCTAAAAAAGAAAAATTCCATTTGTCATTGGCCTGGAACTGAAATAAAGATTGGAAATCATTGAAAGCAGGCTGGTATTCACCTTTGGTTTCCAAACTTTTCAAAAGGTATTGATTTGTTTTCCGGCGAAAACCAAGTAGATACGTGAACTTATTCTTTCCAAAGGCATCTTCCAAATGTACTGACGATTCAAGTAAACTAAGCTTAAAAGAGCCGGCAAATTGTGTTGGGCGGCGGTACCTGATATCTAAAACTGAAGCCATTTTGTCGCCATATTTAGCATCAAAGCCACCTGCAGAAAACAATATGGAAGAAACCAAATCTGAATTAATAAAACTAAGCCCTTCCTGTTCGCCGGAGCGCGTTAAAATTGGCCTGTAAATCTCTATACCGTTCACATAAATCAGGTTCTCGTCAAAACTACCGCCACGTACAGAGTATTGTGAACTCAGTTCATTATTTGAACTTACACCAGGCAGTGTTTTTATAAGTGCTTCCACGCTTCCACTTACACCGGGAATTACCTGAACGCTTTTGGGATCAATGCGATGCAAACTTGTTTTTCTTATTTCTTTGTCTTCAACAATAACATCGGCAAGCTGCTTGATATCAACAAACAAGGTAATATTTAAATTTCGTTTCTGTCCCGGTTTAAGTTGAATTTTTACTTCTTCGTCTTGATAGCCCAAAAAAGAAAACTGAAGCGTTACCAATTTATCAGCAGGAATTTGGAGTTGATAATTTCCATTTTCATCACTTACACTTCCGAATGATGAATTAAGAATGTAAATGTTGGTTGAGGGAATGGCAATACCGTTTTCATCACTAATCTTACCGTAAACAGAAGCAAATGAGGGTGTTTGAGCCCACGAATTTAAATGAATAAATAAAAAATTGCAGATAGCAAGGCTTAATATGCGGATATATTGATGAGTAGTTTTTTGCAATTCTCTAAGCGAATTTGAATATCAGCAAACCTACATGAAATTCTGAAATCTCGCAAGTGCCCGATAAAAACATTAAGCAGGCTCTCCCCTCTTTTTTTAAATTCAATTTCGAAGAAAGTCAACCGACTAATGATTTAACGCTATTTTGATGAATTTATTAATTGAATTGCAAATTTTTGACAAAAAAAAAGCTGTTTGAAAACAAACAGCGCCTAATATCTTATCAAAAAAAATTATCCGCAAAAATGACCTGCATCTTTTGCATCTTTTAGAGCAATAGAGATGCCTTTTTTACTAATAATACGCATTCCTTTGGCCGATACTTTCAGTGTTATAAATCTATCCTCTTCAGGAATGAAAAATTTCTTTGTATGTAGATTTGGATAAAATTTCCTTCTTGATTTAGCATTAGAGTGAGAAACATTGTTTCCGGACATCACTTTTTTTCCTGTAATTTCGCAAATTCTTGACATTGTTCTAGTATTTAAATTCCTGTTTTTGAAAACGGATTGCAAAATACGTGATTTTTTTTCGAATAAACAACCATTTTCTAAAAAAATAATTGAATTCAAAAACGACATTTCTTTACCAAATTCATATAAATTATATTACCTGATATATTCAGTGAATATATTCTATATGTTCTTTATATACAGTCCACTAGAAGTTCCAATCCATATTTTCCCATCATTTGCCTGTTTAATGCAGATTAAAAATTCTTTTGTTAAACTCGTTTCATCCACTTTCCAGTAAAGACCATTGTAATACCCATAAACGCCTGAAATCCCTTTTGTACCGACAAACCACAGCCTATCCTGCTTATCGATGCACGACGAAAAAACATTTGTTTCCTTATCAATTTGCAGTTTTCCGCTTGTTTCGTTTTTAAAGATGAAAAATTGTGGTACGTTATTTACCGCTTTACTCGATAAGGAATAATCAATTGCTATATACAGTTCATTTTTACTGTTAATCTCAAAATTTCCAATATAAAAAGGCGTGAAACCCATTTCGTTTTTTGTAATTACGGTCCAGTTTTGATTTGAAATTTTTACTAAATAAGGAGTATTAACAATCTCTGTCAAACCTACCCAAATATCGTCATTCTTATCGACAACTATTTTTCGGGCAAAATTTACCGGAAGTTGCGAATTATTCGGAGTAAATACCGCCCAGTTTGTCCCGTCAAACTTTCCAATGCCACCTCTACGAAACCGGCTGGAAGTAAACCAAATATGATCTTTTGAATCAATCGCAATTGAAAGCACAAAATCTTCCGGCATGCTTGAATTTTGAGAATTGTACAGCGTAAAGCTCTGGCCATCGAATTTAAGTAATCCGTTTGAACCAATCCAAACATTTCCTTTGCTGTCGACTTCAATATCATAAAACGGTGTCGAGGCAGGTAAATTGGTGTTGCCGGCATTGAAAATCAATGTTTCAGCCTGACTGTATTTAACTAGTCCCTGATCAGTTCCAATCCATGCATAGCCATTATTATCGAAAGCAATTGCTCTAATCTGATAATTATCCAATATTTTTATATCAAAACCAATTTTGTTAGTATCAACAGTATCAGGCGGTTCCGGAAGATCAGGATTTGATTTTTTACAAGAAATAATCAGAATTAAAATGCCAAGAATCCATACTGCTTTTTTCATTTCTCATTCATTTTGATAACTTGCTTGGTAATACTTTTTTCTTTTTTCTTTAAATAATGGCTGATAACAAATAGAATCCCTGATAGAATTATAGGGAAAGTAATTATTAAAATGATTAACAGACTATATGCAACAGATTGATTGTGTGCATAGTTCATATTAAAAATAAAAGGACTAACTAGTAAACCCAAAAGTATAAATATTATCCCTCCCAGTAATTCGCTTTTCCAGGCAAGGATTAATATTGATATTAGAAAAAAAGAAGGAACTAAATGAAGTGTAAAATCGAGTATTTGATTCCAAAATGTTTTTTCGGCTGAAAAAGAATCGAACGCAAAGAGGCTCACAAATAAAATTGTTAAAATAGCCACGACTCTAGGAGCCCAATGAACTATTTTTAGATTTGCCTTCATGATTGAAAAATAGTGATAACAAAATTAATCAATTTCAGGCGGCGGATCAAGTATATCCAAATTTGGATTTCTACTTATTATAGTATTTCATAGCCTCGGGCAAAAAATTTCTAAGGTTTTTAATCCGCGTTTCATCTCCTGGATGTGTACTTAAAAATTCAGGCATTTTTCCGCCTCCTGCTCGTGACATATTTCCCCAAAACTCTACCGCAGCTTCAGGATTATAGCCTGCAATTGCCATAAAAATCATTCCTAATTTATCAGCTTCGGTTTCGTGCATTCGTGAATATGGAAGAGCTATTCCAATCTGAGTCGTTATTCCGTAGGCCGCATGAAACAGCATTTTTGTTTCTTCGGGTTTTTTATCCAAGGCTAAATCCAGAGCAACACCGCCAAGCTGTAACAGCAAACCCTGACTCATTCGTTCGTTACCATGACGGGCAACTGCATGAGCAATCTCATGGGCCAGAACAACGGCCAATAAAGTTTCGTTTGGTGCATAAGGCATAATACCGGAATAAACGACTACTTTTCCTCCGGGCATGCACCAAGCGTTTGGAACATCTTGTTCAACATAATTAAACTCCCATTCGTAACCTTCAATTCGAGATTCCTGATTCTGCGATTTCAGAAAAGTATAAACCGCATCGGCAATATTTGCACCCACAGTTTTTACCATTTTCGTTTTAATTACATCTCTTGATACCGGATTTTCCCTCAAAAATTCATCGTAAGAGGTCAATGCCATCGAAACCATAGAAGATTCCGGAAGTATATGCAATTGCTTTCTTCCACTAATCGGAACGCGCTGACAAGCCAT
>JAZDJM010000236.1:0-2146 GCA_043804305.1 Bacteroidota bacterium | reverse complement strand
TAATTTGTTTGCCATAATTTTCAGTGTTTCGACTAATGGAATTTTAAAGTCCAAACCTACATGAAATTCTGCAATTACGCAAGAACTCAATAAGAAACTTCTTGTAGGTTTTGTCCAATTTAATCAAATTTGTTTTTCAGGGGAAATATATATACAATTTGAACGATTTCAAAGAAAATTCGAATAAATAAATCTAGAACTGATTATTTTCCAATAATTTGGTCTAAATCGGTAGTAACACTGAAATAATTGGGCGAAGGACTCAAATGTTGTGCATTTCGAGCATAATTTATCCTGAATTTATAGATATTTACTCCAAAACCCCATGAAAAACCAACGGTTGATAGTCGGGCAGGAATAGTCATTTCTTTGCGCTTTAGATAATTATATCCTAATCTTAAACTCAAAGCTTTGATAGGGCTCAGTTCAACCCCGATTACAATATGGCGCATCAGATTATCTGCAAAATCGTCAATTTTACCTGACGAAGTCTCTTCTCCGCTTATAATCGTTTGATTATTTGGATTTATAAGTTGTTCATCGTAGGTCAAATCCCATTTCTGCAATTGGGTGAGTAAGAGTGAGAATCGAAGTGGTAAATGTTCGAGTGCCTTTGAAAAACCGGCTTGAATTTCAAAGGGAAGATCTTCCGAATTTTGGGGAGTAAACGTTTTAATTTGTGTGCCAATATTTCTAAATATAAGGCTTGCGCTGATATTTCGTTTCTCCAATAAATAGGTCGCGGCCACATCAACTGCCAGTCCGAAGGAATTGTAGCTTTCGTAATTGGAATAGAGTCCTTTTAGATTGGCTCCTATTATTATATTCGGACTAATTGGCCTGCTCCAACCCAGGCTCATGGCATAATCTCCGGCGGTAAAACTACCCAATCTCTCGCCGGTTTCTGTTGCATATTCAAATTTGCCATAGTCAATAAATTGCATATTGACGATGAAAGTGCCTAATTTCTCAAGGTTTAATCCATAACTTACTGATCCATAATTAATATCAGAAAAATAATCGACAAAACTAAGATCGATTTTATTGTTCATCTCGGCAGAAATAAGCGAAGGATTAGAAAGAGCCAAACTGATGTCGTTATCATAAATGCTCAAGAAATTTCCGCCCATGGCTATGCTACGTGCAGAAAATGGCAAATTTAAAAATGCATAAGTTGAAGAGCCTGAACTCTGTCCATAACTCAAAATAGGAAATAAAAAAAGACCAATTAGAAACGAATGAATTTTTTTTTGCACCAGTATTAAATTTTGAATTATGAGCCTGTATAAATTTTTCTAAAGATAATTTGTATTATGAATTTTTGAGTCCTTTTCTGTGAACGCCCTCAACGTTTTAATTTTGTTGAATTGGTGTTTAGTGGCTTGTTTTTTTTCTGCCAAATCACAAACACAAAAGTACACTAAAATTAATGCAGTTAAAATTATTACAATTCGATTTAAAAGCCTTTAAGTAAACGACCGAATAAATATAAAATTGCTGCTTGTTTTAATAATACAAAGATAAAAATCGAAGTGAAATAAGGCTAATTTGTTTTAAAATTTGAATTTTTTTTATGTGTTCAAATTTTAAAAGGATTATTTTTGTTGAAAAGTGGAATTATGGCAAAAATATTGGTAATAGACGATGAACGCAGCATTCGGAATGCAATAAAAGAAATATTAGAGTTTGAAAAATACGAAGTTAGTTTAGCTGCCGATGGCAATGAAGGGATAGCGCTTATTGAACAAAGTGAATTCGACGTAATTTTATGTGATGTTAAAATGCCAGGCAAAGATGGTATGGAAGTTTTGGAAGAAGCCATGAAACTGACTGATACTCCGTTTATTGTCATTTCAGGGCACGGGACTATCGAATTAGCTGTTAAAGCCATAAAAAATGGTGCTTTTGATTATATACCCAAACCATTGGATTTAAATCGACTTTTAATAACATTGCGCAATGCAATTGATAAAAGCCGTTTAGTGATTGAAGCCCGCAAACTAAGGAAAAAAGTCAGCAATAAATACAAAATGATAGGAGAATCTGAGGCTATGCAGCAGCTTCGGAAATTGATAGAAAAGGTTGGCCCTACTCAGGCTCGTGTTTTTATTACAGGTCAGAACGGAACCGGTAAGGAATTGGTTGC
>JAZDJM010000235.1:0-2434 GCA_043804305.1 Bacteroidota bacterium | reverse complement strand
CGGAAAAAACGACTTTGATGATGATATATGGTATTCCTCAGTTGATAATACCGGTATCCGGACTACTGCAAAAAATATCGGATACCCTCTGAATAACAATTGTTTTTCATCTGTCTGCTCTGTTTCCCCTGACGGCAGCCGCCTGTTAGTGCAGGGCATTTATGATAAAATTGACTGCAAAAAAAATAAAGATGAGTTTTATTTATATTTTTCGGAGAAAACAAAAAACGGATGGAGCATTCCTGAGAAATTATTAATATATGATTTTTTCAATAATAATGTTTACGCCGATTTTTATCTGAGTAGTGACAGCAAAGTATTGTTAATGGCAATCGAATCAACCGATTCATACGGTGACCTCGACATATACGTTAGTTTTCTTGAGTTAAACGGTTCGTGGTCGAAGCCAATGAATTTAGGAAATACAATTAACACAAATCAAAAAGAATACAGTCCCTTCATTGCATCTGACGGAGTTTCGCTTTACTTCTCGAGCAAAGGTCACGGGGGTTTCGGCGACGCCGATGTTTTTATATCGAGAAGGCTTGATGACACATGGGCTAATTGGTCTGACCCTGAAAACTTAGGTTCGACAATCAATACGAGCGGTGCTGATGCATACTATGTAATACCTGCTTCGGGTGATTATATTTACTTTGTCTCAACCGATAACAGCTATGGTGCGGAAGATATTTTTCGTGCATCACTTCCCGGTAATGTCCAACCGAAACCTGTAGTCTTAATTTCGGGAAAGATAATTAATCCGAATACAAAAGAGCCTGTAGAAGCTAATATCTCAGTTGAAATCCTGCCGGATGGAAACAACATTGGTACTTACAAATCAAATCATGAAACGGGTGATTATAAAATTGTACTCCCCGCAGGTTATAAATATGGTATTAGAATTGAAGCGAAGGGTTATATATTTTCGAATGACATATATGATGCACGGAAGATTACCGGATATACGGAATCAGAGAAAATTACAGAGCTGTTTCCTATCGAAGAAGGAACAACGGTACAATTAAATAATATTTATTTTGAATTAAGTAAAGCAGAGCTAAAACCCGAATCATTTCCGGAACTTGATAAAGTTGTCAGCTTTTTGAATGCAAATCCGACAATAAAAATCGAAATCTCAGGACATACCGATAGTACAGGCAGTGATGAAATTAACAATAAACTTTCCGATGACAGGGCAAGGACTGTGAAAAATTACATTGTATCAAAAGGAATACAGGAAGACCGTATAGAATCGAAGGGATACGGAAGTAAAAAGCCGATTGCATCAAATGCAACCCCGGAGGGCTGGGCTTTAAATCGCAGAGTTGAATTTGTAATCATTAAAAAATAAAATTTTATGACAGGGAAAAAAATTTCTTCACCGGTTGAGTTAATGGAAATCGTTAACGGTTTCCGTTCAAGCAAAATAATATTGACCGCTTATGAACTCGGGTTGTTTTCAATATTAAGCAACGGTAAAAAAACATCTTCTGAAATTGCGTCCGTTTTAAATTTAAATCAAAGAGCATCGGACAGGCTGATGAATGCACTTACAGCATTAGGTTTGCTCGAAAAGAAAAGAGAGAAATTCAGGAATACATCATTTTCGTTGAAGTTTCTTGTAAAAACCAGTCCTGCATACATGGGAGGTATTGCCCATATAGTTAACCTGTGGGATACCTGGGATAAGATGACTGATTCTGTAAGGGCGGGAACTGCAATTTTAAACGAGGACAAATTAATGACAGGTGCAATGACTGGCTTGAAGCATTTATTTCAGCAATGCATTCAAGGGCGCCACATAACGCAAGAATTATTGCACCATTACTTGATTTTAAAAATGTAAAAGTTTTACTTGATGTCGGAGGCGGCTCGGGAGATTTTTCGTTTGAATTTATCAGGAAAAATAAAAACTTAAAGGCAGTTGTTTTTGATTTACCGAATGTGACTCAAATTACCGAAAAATATATCGCGATGGAAGGTATGGAGGAAATTGTAAAGACCGTTCCGGGCGATTATCTTACGGATGAAATTGGCGAAGGTTATGATCTGGCATTTCTATCTGCGGTAATACACAGTAATTCACCGGATGAGAATAAACTTTTGTTTAAAAAATGTTTCAATGCACTTAATAATAAAGGGCAGATTGTAATTCTTGATTACATTATGGATGACAAAAGGACAGAGCCGCTCATGGGAGCTTTATTCGCATTGAATATGCTTGTAGGGACGGATAAAGGCGACACATACACAGAGAAAGAAATTTCATCGTGGATGAAGGAAGCGGGATTTAAGAGAATTAAGAAAATAACAACTCCGCTTGATACGGCTTTGATGATTGGCAGCAGATAAAAATTTAAAATTGAAAAATCAAAATTTAAAATTTTATTTATATGTTATTGGTGACGTTCACTGGCGTGAACTCAAACAC
>JAZDJM010000234.1:0-4893 GCA_043804305.1 Bacteroidota bacterium | reverse complement strand
GAAAAAATAAATGTTAATGCAATTCAGGTGAGAATAAACGATTTCAATAAGAAATATCCGAAAGAAATAAGCCATACCATGGTTCCATTTGATAATCTAGATGCAGTAATTCTGGTTTCCGGATTTAATAATCAATCGATTGCCATGGATTATTATCGATTATTAATTGCTGATTCATACGTTTTTCCATCGGTTCTTAGGAATGATTCTAAAACTTTTGTAATTTCGGCCGAAAATTACGCCCTCTTAACGAACGACAGAAACATAGATAAGTACGTTTCATTTTTCAAAGAAAAATATTAATTCATGCTAGGTCAATTAAAAACAATAAACATGTCAAAAAACACAGACTTCGACGCAAATTCAATTACAACCATTAGTACTGGAACACTTGTAAAAGGTGATATCGTTTCAGAGGGCGATTTTAGGATTGTAGGTAAATTAATCGGCTCTATAAATTCGAAAGGAAAAGTTGTAATTGGGCAAAGTGGATCAATAGAAGGTGATATAATTTGTCAAAATGCTGATATAGCGGGTGATATAAAAGGAAATGTGAAAGTCGATAATTTATTGCTGTTAAAATCTACCAGTAAACTGATTGGAAACATTAGTACAGCCAAATTGTCAATTGAAGCAGGGGCAGAATTTAGCGGAAATTGCAGTATGCAAAATTCATCTGCCAAAATTGGCCATGAAAGCGAAAAAACCAAATAATAATTCCAATTCCTTTTTAAAATATTCGGGAATTGCATTTCAAATGGGCATTGTTATTGTTGCAGGAATGTTTGGCGGACTGAAATTGGATAAATTATTCAAAACAAATTTTCCTGTTTTTACACTTGTGCTTTCTCTTTTTGCAGTTTTTACAGCTATTTACATAGCCATAAAAGATTTTATTAAAAAATGAATATATGGATTTAAGTTTTAATCAATTTACAAAGAAGTTAATTATTGTATCAGTTATATGGGCACTGATTTTATATGTATTAAGCGTATATCTGCCTGCCCATCTAATCAGCACAAAGTGGCCATTTATAATCGGCTTATTTTTTTCTATTACACTCCTTGTTCATAAATACCTTTTAAAGAAATCAAGCAATAGCCACGCAAAATTTATCAATGAATTTCTATTAACCACAACAGTTAAGCTATTGCTTTTTTTTACGATTATAGTGGTTTATGTTTTGTTAAATCGATATGATGCCATTGGTTTTATCCTTACTTTTTTTGTTAACTATCTGATTTTTACATTTTTCGAAATATTTTCTATTTTAAAGTTTTTACGAAAATAATTCAATGGGTATTTTTGCTAATTAATTG
This sequence comes from Bacteroidota bacterium, assembly GCA_043804305.1. GTDB lineage: Bacteria > Bacteroidota > Bacteroidia > Bacteroidales > UBA12170 > UBA12170. The sequence goes on along the minus strand of JAZDJM010000234.1, from coordinate 3,573 downwards.
ATAAATATTTATCAAATTAAGGCCATGGCAATTTTATACTGATGCTTTTCGTACATTTGCAGCTTGGTAAATATTCATGATTTATGATATACATAACACGTAGAGAACGCTTTACTGCAGCTCACCGATTATTCAAAGCTGAATATTCCAATGAAAAGAATCTGGAAGTTTTTGGCAAATGTTCCAATCCAAATTGGCATGGCCATAATTACCAATTGTTTATAACCATTAAAGGAGAGATAAATCCTGAAACTGGCTTTTTAATGAATCTTGTTGATTTAAAAGATATTATACGCAAAAAAATAATCTCCAAAGTTGACCATAAAAACTTAAACCTTGAAGTTGATTTCTTAAGTGGAAAATTTACAAGCACTGAAATTTTAGCAGTATCTATTTGGAATGAACTGGAGAAAGAAATCGAAGAGAAAGGTGCAAAATTGCATTGTGTAAAAATTTCTGAAACAGAAAATAATAGCGTTGAATACTTTGGATGAGAGACTTATAATCTGATAATAACAAATAAAACACACATTAATGTACGATTATGAAAGAATTGATGAATGGAATCCTGAAAAACTGGAAAAACTAAGTCATCACTATTACGAAATCTTAAAATTATTAGGAGAAAACCCTGAACGGGAAGGCCTCAAAGAAACCCCAATGCGAGTTGGCAAAGCCATGCAATTCTTAACTCAGGGTTATGATACAGATCCGGTCGATATCCTGAAGTCGGCTATGTTCAAAGAAAATTACCGCGAAATGGTAATTGTTAAAGATATTGAACTGTATTCAATGTGCGAACACCACATGATTCCATTTATCGGAAGAGCACATGTTGCCTATATTCCAAACGGTTATATTACCGGTTTAAGCAAAATCGCCCGTGTTGTTGAAACATATGCACGTCGCCTTCAGGTTCAGGAAAGGCTTACTACTCAAATTAAAGATGCTATACAAAACACTTTAAACCCGCTTGGAGTGGCAGTGGTAATTGAAGCAAAGCACTTATGTATGGCCATGCGTGGTGTTCAAAAACAAAATTCCGTAACCACAACTTCTGACTTTACTGGAGCTTTTAAACGAAAAGAAACACGCGAAGAATTTATTCATTTGATATCTGCAAATTTGCATGGCTGACAAAAAGTCAATATTTGAAATTGGTATAATTTTAGTATTCTTGTATAGAAAAATATTTAATTCTTTTTAAAATGTTAACACCTCAGAATCAATTTGATCAATCGTACGCCCAAACGGCTCAAAGCCAGTCATTGGCTAAAACTTTTATGTCGGCAGTTTTTGGATGGATGTTTTTAGCTTTAGGAGTAACTGCTCTAACAGCATATTTGTTTGCTTCGAGCCCAAGTCTTATCGCAATGTTATATACAGAATCCGGTTTATCTATTTTAGGATGGATTGTGATGTTGGCTCCATTTGGATTTGTAATGCTGATGTCTTTTCGCTTTCAAAAAATGAGTGCCTCAACCCTAACCCTTATGTTTGTTGCCTATTCTGTGCTCATGGGAATGAGTTTGAGTTTTATTTTGCTCGCCTACACCAGTGCAAGTGTATTTTCTACATTTGTAGTTACATCAGGTACATTTGGATTGATGGCATTGGTTGGCTATACCACAAATACGGATTTAACCAAATTTGGATCAATCCTTTTTATGGCATTAATAGGCATAATCCTAGCCAGTGTTGTTAATTTCTTTATGAATAGCGGAACAATGGAATACATTATTAGTATTTTAGGAGTATTAATTTTTACAGGACTTACTGCTTACGACGTTCAAAAATTGAAGCGTATCGGTTTATCGCTTGGCGAATATGAAGGTTCATCAAAAGACAAATTAGCCATTATGGGAGCCTTAACGCTTTACCTCGATTTTATTAATCTTTTCTTGTTCTTACTGCGTTTTTTAGGGAACAGAAAATAATTATTCACGAATTACAAACGGGCAAAGCGATTTGTCCGTTTTTTTTATATTTACAAAAATCAATGGCACATGAAACGAACTTGCCTAAAAGAATTTTCAGACACGCATAACAATGATTATAAGGCATGTAAGTTTCATTCAACAACCGAGTTTACGAGCTCGGCGAGGCCAATTAAAAACAATTTATAAACAGATGAAAGCATATGTTTTTCCGGGCCAGGGAGCCCAATTTGTAGGAATGGGAAAAGATTTATATACAAATTCGCCCAAAGCAAAAGAACTTTTTGAAACAGCCAATGATATATTGGGTTTTAGAATAACAGATTTAATGTTTAACGGAAGCGATGAAGATCTAAAACAAACAAAAGTGACCCAACCTGCTATTTTTCTTCATTCGGTTATACTGGCCGAAGTAATGGGTGATGAATTTAAGCCTGATGTGGTTGCCGGACATTCTCTGGGTGAATTTTCAGCCTTAGTGGCCAATAAAAGTATTTCATTTGAAGATGGCTTAAAACTAGTTTCTAAGCGTGCCTTAGCCATGCAGGAAGCCTGCGAGATTGAACCTTCTACTATGGCCGCAATTATTGGATTGGATGATGAAACAGTAGTTAAGGTTTGTTCAGATATTGATGAAATTGTAGTGCCGGCAAATTTTAATTGCCCCGGGCAGCTTGTAATAAGCGGCTCTATAAAAGGTATTGAACTGGCATGTGCTAAACTAATTGAAGCAGGTGCAAAAAGAGCTTTGCCTTTAAATGTTGGTGGTGCTTTTCATAGTCCATTAATGAAACCGGCGCAAATAAAACTTGCTACTGCAATTGAAAATACGGTTTTTAAAACTGGTATCTGTCCTATTTATCAAAACGTTAATGGAATATCGGTAATTGATACTGAACTAATTAAAGAAAATCTGGTAAAACAGTTAACATCACCTGTTAAATGGACTCAAATTATGCAAAATATGATCTCTGATGGTATAAATGAGTTTATTGAAGTTGGTCCTGGAAGTGTATTACAAGGATTGGTAAAAAAGATTGATAGGTCTATAGAAACAAAAAGCGCACAAATCATTTTTTAATAATTTGTGCGACTTTTCATCTTTTTAATTCAATAATTTAGTTCTTCCTTAAGTCGGTTACAATTTCTTTTGCTTTTTCCTTAAAATAGCTTTCAGACATTCCAATTTGTTCAAACAAAGCTATTGCTTCTTTTTTCTTTTCTAATTTTACCAAACATAAGCCTTTATACCATTGTGCTTGATCATAAAATAAGTTTAGATAATCCTGTATAACATAATCAAATTTAAAAATGGCTACTTCATGCATGTTGAGTTCCATATTGGCTACGCCGGCAAAATAATTTGCAGTTACACTGGTAGGCAATTTATTAAACTCTACTAAAGCGGCTGCATATTCTTTCTTTTCGAGGAGTTCCATTCCATAATGCAATACTCCGGCATTAAAATTGGCTTTGCTTCTGGTATTTACAAAAACTTCATCGGCTTTATAATCTGCTATTACATAAGTTAGTAATTTTTGACACGAGTCTGAAAGTTTTTTAAAGTGCTTATCAAATAAATTACTTTTAATCACCTCCCTGCTTAATAATTCCATATCATCAAATCCAAGACTTG
>JAZDJM010000233.1:0-11474 GCA_043804305.1 Bacteroidota bacterium | reverse complement strand
GAGTACAGCAATGAAATTTCTTACGATTCTTTGCAAGTGCATGGCGGTACCGGTTTTATGAAAGATTTTCCAATCGAACGAATTTATCGCGATGCAAGAATTACAACAATCTATGAGGGAACATCGCAATTGCAGGTTGTTGCAGCAATTCGTGGAGTTGGTAGCGGAGCATATTTGAATTATATACGTGAGTATGAGGAATTGACCGTGAAACCTGAGCTTGAATTTATAAAACGAAGACTTGTTGAAATGACTCTTCAATTCGAAAAAGCTGTCAATCTTGTTCAACTTCAGAAAGATAATGAATTGCTCGATTTTCATGCACGCCGTTTAGTTGAAATGGCCGGAAACATCATTATGAGTTACCTATTGCTATTTGATGCAGATAGAAATGATGAATATAAGAAATCTGCTAATCTCTTTAGTCAAATGGCAGTGTCTGAAAATCAACAGAAATATGTTTACATCCAGAATTTTGATCTAAAAGATTTGGGATTGTTTAAAATTGTATAGTTTTTGATTATTGAAATTAGAAAAACCAATTTGTTGAAAAATGAATTGGTTTTTTTGATGATTTGCTTGAAAAGTTTGAAATTTCACGCAAAATAATTTTTCTAATTTTGCGCAAAATTCATTTATATGGTAAGATTCTTAAGTAAATTAATACTAAAAATTTGCGGGTGGAAGGAAGATGGAGCCTTTCCGGAAGGAAAAAAATTTGTAGTTGTTGCAGCACCTCATACTACTGCATGGGATTTTATCTGGGGCCGTTTGCACTACAATAGCCTGGGTAAAAGTGTTAAATTTATGATTAAAGAAAAGCATCTGAAATTTCCATTTGGTGTAATTCTAAAAAAACTTGGAGCAGTTCCTGTTTATTCAAATTCAAAAATAAGTTTAACCGAACAGATGATAAATGAGTTTAATAAGCGCGAAGAATTTCTGTTAACCATTACTCCGGAGGGAACCCGTAAAAAAGTAATGCGTTGGAAACGTGGCTTTTATTATATTGCAAAAGGTGCTAATGTGCCCATTGCATTAGGTTATTTGGATTACGAAAAGAAAACGATGGGCGTTCGGAAATTATTTTATCCAACAGACGATGTAGAGGCAGATATGAAAGAAATATTGAGTTTTTACAAGGATATAAAGGGAAAATATCCTGAATGTTTTTCGGCAGAATAAGAATTAAATTTACTGAGCCAAACTCTTCGAAATAATTTACCTTTGCACAAAATTTCAGAGCAAAATTTAATTTTTTTGTTCGCGACAAAAAATCATATAGAATGGCATTAAAATGCGGAATAATCGGTTTGTCGAATATTGGAAAGACAACCATTTTTAATTGTGTATCAAATACTAAAGCCGAAACATCTAGTTTTGCATTTTCTACAAATAAATCAAACGTGGGAATGGTCAATGTAATTGATCCCAGACTTTTAAAAATAGACGAACTTATTAAATCTCAGCGCGTTGTTACTGCAACTGTTGAATTGGTTGATATTCCAGGACTTACAAAAGGTGCTAGCCAGGGAGAGGGTGTAGGAAATAAGTTTCTTGCTGATATTCAACAAACCAATGCATTGATTCATGTTTTGCGCTGTTTTGAGGATGAAAGTCTTCCGCATATTGAAGGCAGTATCGATCCGTTAAGAGATAAGGAAATAGTTGATTTTGAGTTGCAGATTCGTGATTTGGATTTAGTTGAAAGAAAAATCCAGCGTATGGAAAAACTCTCACGAACCAGTGAGAAAAGTGCAAAACATGGAGTTGAAATTCTTATGAAAGTTAAAACTCATTTGGAAGACATGCGAAATGTCAGAGATCTCGAGATTTCAGAGGAAGATAAAAAAAATCTTATCGACGATATGTATTTATTAACAGACAAACCTATGATTTATGTCTGCAATGTGGACGATAAATCTGCCGTGGCCGGGAATAAGTATGTTGATGATTTAAAAAAAGGCTTAGAAGGAGAGAATCCTCAGATATTAATCATAGCAGGCGCTTTGGAGGCCGAAATTGCTGAATTGGATGACCTGGAAGATAGAAAGGAATTTCTATCGGATGCAGGGCTCGAAGAGCCGGGTGTGAATAAGCTGGTGCGTTCGGCCTATGATTTATTGAATTTACAATCTTTTTTTACCGCAGGCCCAAAAGAAGTTCGAGCCTGGACTATCAAAAAAGGCATGAAGGCTCCCGAAGCCGCCGGTGTAATTCATAGCGATTTGGAAAGGGGTTTTATACGCGCAGAGGTAATGCACTACAACGACTTTATTCAACACAAAACAGAAGCAGCATGCAGAGAAAAAGGCAAGCTCTATGTTGAAGGCAAAAACTATGAAGTGCTCGACGGAGATATATTAAATATCCGCTTTAATGTTTAAAACAAAAACCTGTTTAGAATCAATTACTTCGCTGTAATACGATATATACGGGCAAATGGTCGCTAAATCCTCCTAAAAATGTATTTCCGGCGAAAGTTCTAAATGGAAATCCCATATAATTACCATCCTTGTTTTTAAGGAATTCTGCATCAAAAACAAAAGGCTGCTCTAAATACCATTTCTTAGGTTTTTTAGTCAGTAACGATGGTGTAACAACTATTTGATCAAACAAATTCCATTTTCCGCGGTAGGCTAAGGAGCCGAAATTATCAGGCTTATGCAATGATGCATATGGATTAAAATACCCGTTTGTAGCTAACTGTTTATCTCCGGAAGCTTTTAAATGTTCTGTAATGCTTACATTGTGCGGATCATCGTTAAAATCTCCCATATACATAATTTTAGCATTCGGATCCATTCCGATTATAAAATCTGATATTTTCCTTCCTAAATCACCTGCCGCTTTTCTTAAATCAGCAGTTTCATTTTCTCCACCACTGCGGCTGGGCCAGTGATTAACTATAAAATAAACTCTCTCGCCTAAAAGTTTTCCGGTTACCAGCAATTGATCTCGGGAATAAAAATCAGATACATTATTGATAGTAAGCGGAAAATTATAACTGCTTTCCAGTTCAAAGAGTGCATCCTGATAAAGCAATGCTACATCAATTCCTCTTTTATCCGGTGAATTATAATGTACAATTTTATAGTTTCGTTTCTTTAGTAATGGGTGATTGGCCAAATCTATAAGCACTTCTTTGTTTTCCATTTCGCATAAACCTATCACTGCCATACCTTCAGGAGTTTTATCTACAGCAATTTTCGCAATAGCACTAGCCATATTATCCAACTTCTCAAAATATTTTCTGGTATCCCACTTTTTGGGTTCATTCGGTGTAAACTCAATATCATTTATATCAGGAGAATCAATTGTATCAAAAAGATTTTCCAGATTATAAAATCCGATGCTTATTTTTTGATAAGATTGTCCAAAAATACTGCTTGTTATTAACAGGAAAAAAAATATCAAACTTAATGGAATAGAGATTTTAGTAGGGTTCATGTATATTGTTTTAACGGACAAATGTACAAATCCTTTTAGTAATAACATTTTTGCTGAAGATAATTATTAAAAAATAGTACATTTTAGCAAATTAATCAAGTAAATTGTATATTTGTTGGAAAAATGTCCATATTTTGAAAATATTTATTGTAGAAGACGATGTAATTTTTGGAAAATCCATTCTTTATTATTTGTCACTGAATCCGGAAAATGAAATTAGCCTTTTTACCAGCGGAAAAGAGGCCTTGGCACAGCGTTATCAAAATCCTGACTTGATCATTCTGGATTACAATATGCCAGGTATGAATGGGATGGAGGTTATGCAGAGTTTTCACAGCTTTAACAAGAATTTTGCTATCATTATTATTTCTGCCCAAAGCGATATTCGTATTGCCGTGAATTTATTAAAAGAAGGTGCTTTTGATTATATTGTTAAAGATCAGGAATTAAAAGATCGGCTGTGGATGTCGATGGAAAAAGTAAGAAAGCTCAGCAGCTATGAAAAGAAAATTGTTCAATTAGAAGCTGAAATCGATAAAAAATTTTTAATAACCAATCTCTTAAAAGGAAACAGCAGCAAGCTGAAAAGTATATTCTCATTTATAGAAAAAGCGACTAAAACAAATATTAATGTTTCAATTACAGGAGAAACAGGAACAGGAAAAGATTTGGTTGCCAAAGCAATACATTATAATTCAGATCGAAAAAATGAACCTTTTATTGCGGTTAACGTTTCTGCTATTCCGTCAGAATTGATTGAGAGTGAATTATTTGGATATGAAAAGGGAGCTTTTACTGGAGCCAATGCTCGCAAAATAGGGAAATTTGAAGAGGCCAATAAAGGAACTTTGTTTTTAGATGAAATAGGCGATATGGATCTGAATATGCAAAGCAAAATTTTACGCGTACTTCAAGAAAATGAGCTTAGCAGGGTTGGCGGTAATACACTTATCAAAATTGATACAAGAATAATTATTGCCACGCACAAAAACTTGGCCGATCAGGTTAGAATAGGCAAGTTTAGAGAAGATCTTTATTACAGGCTGCTCGGTTTACCTATTCATATTCCGCCATTGCGTGATAGGGAAGGTGATGTACTGATTCTTGCCCGCAGCTTCATTGACAGTTTTTGCAGCGAAAATTCGCTACCTTCGAAAACACTTAGCCCCAAAGCACAAGAGAAATTAAAAAATTATCATTTTCCCGGAAATGTGCGCGAACTAAAATCTGTTATCGAATTAGCCACTGTTTTATCTAACAATAAAGTGATTGAAGATATAGATTTAAATTTCAGCTCTTTAGGTGCAGTAGAAGATATTTTTTCGACAGAACTTACTATGAAAGAATATTACAAAAAAATTATTTGGTATTTTCTTAAAAAGTACGATAACAAAGTAAGGGTAGTTGCCGAAAAATTAGATATCGGTAAGTCAAGCATTTACAATTTGTTAAGTGAGGAGGAGCAAAAATAATTCCTTTTAATTTCGCTTAAGTAACTTTACAAGAACTCATATATAATCAGGTTTCAAAAATAGGCAGGCGTTATGGGTTTTAAAATTTTAGTAGTTGATGATATTCCGGAGAATTTGCTTATCATCGGAAATATTTTAAACAAGGAGAATTACGAGGTTAAATATGCAAATAGCGGCTTTGAGGCTATTGAAAAAGCCAAAATTGACGATTTCGATTTGATTTTGCTCGATATCATAATGCCTGAAATGGATGGCTATGAAGTGTGTAGAAAATTAAGGGCCGAGGAACATACATTAAAAATACCAATAATCTTTTTAACAACTAAAACGGATTCTGAAAGCATTATTAAAGGTTTTGAGCTTGGTGCTCAGGACTATGTAACTCGCCCTTTTAATCCTAAAGAATTATTGGCAAGAGTACACACTCATATTGAACTAAAGAATAAGCGCGAAGAACTTGAAAATTTAAATTCCATTTTGGAGGAAAAAGTAAAAGAACGGACACTTGAACTAGAAAAAGCCACAAAAAAAATAGAATCTCTCGATAAAGCAAAATCTGCTTTTTTAGGACTTATTAGTCATGAAATAAGGACTCCTTTAAATGGAATAATCGGGTTCCTCGAAATTTTAAAAAGTACTATTGATAGTTCGAATTTAGAGCTGGTTAATATAAGTTTAGAATCTGCAAATAGATTGCATAGTTTTTCTGAACTTTCGCTTTTAATTACGCAGTTAAATATAAACTCCTATAAACTGAAGAACGAAAAACACGATTTTATCGAACTAATAAAAGAAGTTATTGAGAGAGTTCAAAACAATTGGAAGGACGAAAAAAAAATGGAGATAAAACTCCACAACAAATGCACTAATGCAATTCTAAAAGTTGATAAATATTTAATTGATAAAGTATTATTTAGCATCATAGATAATTCGATCAAATTTTCAATGCGTCCGGAAGTCAATGTTCATATAAAAATATTAAATCAGGATCGATATTTAGTTTGCGAAATTCATGATGATGGAATTGGCTTTTCCAAGGAAGCTTTAAACTTTGCCTTTGAGCCATTTACAAGCAATCAGATGCGCGATATTGAAGGTTTTGGCTTAAGCCTGGCTGTTTCAAAACTAATTTTGCAAGCTCATGAAGGAAAGATTGAAATTGAAAATAAGCCAAAAAAAGGTTCAAAAGTAAGTTTGTTTCTTAAAGATTCATTTTAATCTTCTGAAATCCAGATGTGATACGAATTTTATGTACACCACTAAACAATCAGTTTTTTTATATCTTTGGCGTCGAATTAAAAAATCATAAACCGAAATAAAATTTTGCGAATGAAACTTTTAGAAGGAAAAACGGCTCTTGTTACCGGTGGATCAAGAGGTATTGGAAGAACAATTTGTCTGAAATTTGCAACAGAAGGCGCACATATTGCATTCTCTGACATTGCACTTGATGAAAATACAGAATCGCTGGTTAAAGAAATTGAAGCCCTAGGTGTTAAAGCAAAAGCCTATGCAAGCGATGCTAGCTCATTCGATCAATCAGAAGATATGGTAAATAACATAGCTGCTGAATTTGGCAGGATTGATATCCTCGTTAATAATGCAGGTATAACTCGCGATGGATTATTGATGCGAATGACCGAAAACGATTGGGATTTGGTTATTAAAGTGAATTTAAAATCAGTTTTCAACTTAACCAAAGCCGTACAAAAATACATGTTGAAACAACGCTCTGGTTCAATAATAAATATGAGTTCTGTGGTTGGTGTAAATGGCAATGCAGGTCAGGCCAATTATTCAGCCTCAAAAGCCGGATTAATTGGTTTTACAAAATCAATAGCGCAGGAATTAGGTTCACGAAATATTAGATGCAATGCAATTGCTCCGGGCTTTATTGAAACCAAAATGACCGAAAAATTACCTGAAGAAGTTAGAAATGAATGGGTTAAGACTATCCCATTGCGCAGGGCAGGACAAGCTGATGATGTTGCAAATGTTTCAACATTTTTGGCATCCGATCTTTCTTCTTATGTAACCGGACAAGTTATAAACGTTTGCGGGGGAATGAGCACCTAAAACTTTAAACAATATATATAACTGCCTGTTTGATATTGCAATCCAACAGGCTTTTTCTTTTTCTTAAATAAAATAAAATGTCAGAAACTTTTTACTATTTAATAATTAGCTTACTAATGCTCAATTTTCTATTCGAAAACGGATTGAGTCTTTTGAACTATTTTTATCCCAAAAAGGATCTCCCAGACTTTTTAACAAAGTTCTACAACAAAGAGAAGTATGAAAAATCGCTGGCCTATGAACAGGCAAAATTACGTTTTGGCCTTTTTATGTCTGTAATTCAATTTGCAGTTGTTTTTCTGTTCTTTTATTTTGGCGGATTTGGATTTGCAGATCAGTTGGTCACTAGTTTGAGTAATAATTATCTGCTTCAAAATCTATTATTTTTCGGGCTTATTGCTTTCGTATCTGATATTTTATCCTTACCGGCATCTATTTATTATACGTTCGTTCTTGAAGAAAAATTTGGATTTAACAAAACAAGCGTCAAAACTTTTGTTTTTGATAAACTGAAATCATGGTTATTGATTGTACTTTTAGGCGGAGGAATTCTGTCATTGGTAGTTTTTATTTACGAACTGAGTGGCTCAGATTTTTGGTGGATAACCTGGTTAAGCATCAGTTTAATAAGCCTTTTATTTACGGCATTTTATTCAGAGATAATAGTCCCGTTGTTTAATAAACAAAGCCCTTTGGAAGCCGGTGAACTTCGAAATGCCATTGAAGAGTTCTCAAAAAAAGCAGGGTTTAAGCTTACAAATATCTTTACAATTGATGGTTCGAAACGATCCACAAAAGCCAATGCCTATTTTAGCGGTATTGGATCGAAGAAACGCATAGTTTTGTACGATACACTTATAAATGATTTGGAAGTTGATGAAATTGTTGCCGTTTTAGCGCATGAAATTGGTCACTATAAGAAAAAGCACACCTTAATGGGAATAGGAATGAGCGTAATTCAAACAGGAATCATGCTGTTTATCCTGTCTTATTTTATTGCAAAAGACAGTCAAATCTCTACGGATCTGGCACAGGCCGTAGCAGGAAATAATGAAAAAATTAAAGCGTCGTTTTATTTAGGAATTATTGGTTTTAGCTTGATATACAGCCCGGTAAGTTTAATATTTGGAACATTATTTAATTTTATTTCGCGTAAAAATGAGTATTCCGCGGATGCATTTGCCGCAGCTTATGGGTTGTCAAAATATTTGGGTACAGCCTTAATCAAGCTTACGGTAAATAATCTATCCAAGGTATTCCCACATCCGGTTTATCTATTTTTTCACTATTCTCATCCGAGTTTGATGCAACGATTGAGTAAACTTGGCTTTTCCAAAAATTAGTTTATTTCGATTGCTTTTCGAATTTCAAGGCTTTTTCAAGTATTTCATCTGCTTCAATAAATTGATTTTGTCTGGTTTTAACCGAAGCAATCAGGTAATACGTATCAATAAAACTGGAATCTTTTTCTAAAGCAGTATTTAAATCCTTTAATCCATTTAGCGTGTCGCCAAAATGCAATAGCGCTCGTCCTCTGTAATAATAAGCTTTATTGTGTTCAGGATTAATATGAAGAAGTTTATCAAATTCTTGGAATGCCTGAATATGATCTTCAATATTCCATTTTATGCATGCATGCCCAAAAAGAGCCACTCCATTATTTGGGTTATGATTTAAAGCTGTAGAAAAGTCGATCATCGCTTCAGCGTAATTATCTAACATAAATTGGCAATATCCTCTATAGGCATGTGCTTCATCATTTCTGGTATTGTAACTAATTGATTTTGAGAAGTAGGGGAGTGCTTCGGTAAAATTGTCGTTTAAGAAATAAACCTTGCCTTTTTCAAGCATTTCAATATCTCTTCTTTTTGGTGCACATGAAAATCCAATTTGAAAGATAAAAACTAAAATTAAAAGCTTCTTTATTTTTTCCATAAGCGCAAAATTATAAAAGAACATTTAATCGTTTGCCTTGTTTCCTAGTAAAGGTACGAATCTAAATTTGCCATGAAGGCGTTTTTCATAATCATTTTCACCAAGCCGGCGTATGCAAGTCATTTCCTGCAAATCTTTATCGATATCTACAGGAATAACAAGCCTGCCTCCAATTTTTAACTGTTTCAACAATTCTTCAGGTACAGTTGGGGCACCTGCGGTAACTATAATTTTATCGAAAGGGGCAAAGGCCGGCAAACCTTTATAACCATCGCCATAAAACAATTTGATACGATAATTGAATTGGGTGAGAAATTTTTTAGTTTTTTCAAAAAGTTTTTTTTGCCGTTCAATGCTGTATACTTTTGCACCCATTTCTGCAAAAACACAGGCTTGATAGCCACTTCCGGTTCCAACTTCCAGAACTATATCGCCTGGTTTTACTTCAAGTAATTCGGTTTGAAATGCAACGGTATAGGGTTGGGAAATCGTTTGGCCGGAACCAATCGGAAAGGCTTGATCCTGATATGCAAATTCCAGAAAAGATGAATCTAAAAACAAATGTCGCGGTATGTTATTAATCGCCTTTAGCACCTCATCATCGCTAATTCCTTTTAAACGGATAGTATCGACAAGTTTTTTTCGTAAGCCTTGGTGTTTATAGGTATCTTTAAGCATTAAGTCCGTTTTTTTTTTGCGAAAATAAGCATTTAGGACTGGTTAAAAAAAATTACTTTTGTAAAATAAAATAATACAAATGCTGAAAATAGGAGTTTTGGGTGCCGGCCATCTGGGTAAAATACATATTAACTGTATTAAAGAAGTAAATGATTATAAATTGATTGGTTTTTTTGATACCGATGAAGAAAACGCTAAAAAGGTTGAAATTGAAAAAAACGTTAAATGGTTCAAAAATATTGATGAATTGATTGATGCTGTTGATGTTATTGATATAGTTACTCCAACCTTATCGCATTTTGATTGTGCCGTAAAAGCATTAAAAGCCGGTAAACATGTTTTTATTGAAAAACCCGTAGCTGCTACACCGAATGAAGCTCAAGAATTGATTGCGATTGCAAATTCAACCCATTGCAAGGTTCAGGTTGGTCATGTTGAGCGATTCAATCCTGCTTTTATCGCAGCAAAAGAATTTTTAAATCAACCCATGTTTATCGAAACTCACCGTTTGGCTCAATTTAATCCAAGAGGTACAGATGTACCTGTGGTTTTGGATTTGATGATTCATGATATTGATATTATTTTGAGTGTTGTTCATTCAAAAATCAGCAATATCAGTGCAAGCGGTGTTTCTGTGGTAAGCGATACACCTGACATTGCAAACGCAAGGCTTGAATTTGAAAATGGCTGTGTTGCAAATCTAACTGCAAGCAGGATTTCAATGAAGAATATGCGTAAATCCAGATTCTTTCAGAAAAACGCCTATATAGCAGTCGATTTTCTTGCCAAAGAAACTGAAATGGTTCAAATGCAGGATGTTGATCCGGCAAATCCAAATCCTTTGGCTATGGTAATGGAATTAGGTGAGGGGAAGACGGATAAAGAAATTAAATTTATCAAACCATCAATTAAAAAAACGAATGCAATTGTTGAAGAATTGAGAAGTTTTTCAATGGCCATCAATACTGACCAAACGCCAATAGTCTCCTTGTATGACGGATATAGCGCACTTGATGTTGCGCACAAGATTTTAGAAAAAATGAATATTTAAGTTTTTTCTATAAATACCAAATCCTTAATAATTGCGTTTTTCTTTTTTACATATGGAATGAATAAAAAACTTCAGACAATTAAATATGTTTTAGTCGACATTCTAACAGCTGTATTAGTCTGGGTTTTGTTCTATATGTTTCTCGAATTTCTAAATCAAAGTTCAGAAAACTTTCAGCCTATTACCATAAACCTTGATACATCTTTTTGGATAGGTATTATTGCATTTCCGTTATTTTGGTTAGCGATATATATTGCTGCCGGAATGTATCGCAGAGTTTATCGGAAAACCCGAATCATCGAGCTGGAACAAACTTTAATTACTTCACTCATTGGTTCATTGCTCTTGTTTTTCTTTGTTTTAACTAAAAATCCGGGTTTTTCAATTGTAAATTCCGGCAAAGTATTTTTCTTCTTGTTTTTGTTACATTTAGCATTGACTTATCTCGGAAGATTATTTTTAACTCATCAAACAATCAAGAAAATCCATTCAAAAAGAATTGGGTTTAATACCATTATAGTTGGGTCAAACGGAAACGCAATTAAAGCATTTAAAGATATTGAAACCCAAAGATATTCGTCGGGTAATAAATTTGTGGGCTTCGTGCCGCTTTATGAAAGTGAATTTTATAACATAGAAAAGTTTTTGCCTAAATTGGGTAATCTAAACGATTTGTCTGAAATTGTAAAAAACTTTTCTGTTGAGGAAGTGATTATCGCCATAGAAAATAACGAAACCGAATATCTGGCCAAGGTTATTACACATTTGGAATTCTATGATGTTGTTGTTAAAATTGTTCCGCTTTTTAAAGA
>JAZDJM010000232.1:0-20687 GCA_043804305.1 Bacteroidota bacterium | reverse complement strand
TTTTTCTGCCCTTTTTCTGAGCTTCGTTTTAAACTTCTTCCTATCAGGCCAATAATTATAGCGCTTATCGGGAGCAGTATCAATACAAAAAGCGTAAGTGCCGGACTCAGAAAAAACAAAGTGAGAATAAACATAACAATGGTTAGCGGTTCACGAAAAACGGCCTCCAGAGAGCTAAGTATCGACCATTCCACTTCGAGCACATCGGAACTCATACGCGAAATGATATCGCCTTTGCGCTGTTCAGAATAATAGGATAAGGGCAAAATAAGTACTTTTTTATACATTTCGTTTCTTAAATCGCGAACCACGCCATTGCGAATGGGAGCAATAAAAAACATGCCTAAATACCTGAAAAGGTTTTTTAAAAAATACAGGACCAAAATCATTATCGAAATGTACATCAATGTATCAATTGGTCCGTATTGATTAATCATCTGACCCGAATAAAAATAAAAATTCTCCTTTAAAGTGTCAAAATCCGTAAGGTTTAAAGCTGGAGCTGAATCAGGAAAGGATTCTGCCGTAAAAAGCATATTTATTATGGGCAGAAAAAATGCAAAAGAGGCGAGAGAAAACACAACCGACAATAAATTGCTTAAAATATTCAGGATTGCATATTTCCAATACCGTACAACGTATTTTAATATTTTTTTCAGGCTCTTCATCTAAGCAGCAAAGATAGTTTTTCTTTGATTAGGTCAGTTTTTCTACTTCGGCCAAACCATGAATAAGGTATAAGCGGCCATTTTGAAGGTTTTTACATTGATATCGCGTTCTGAGTTTTTTAACCACTTCGAAAGGCGTGTTTCTAAAAACGAAAGTATTGCCTGAAGAAAAATCATACAATTGCTGATTATCAATTGCTTTATCATACTTTTTTAATGCCCGCATCAGTTTAGGATCGGAAACGCTGCTTGCTTTTGGTTTTTTAAAATAATTGATCACTGTCGGCAAAAGTTCTGCCGGAAAAATTTCATTATTCAAAAATGGCATCATTAATCGAATAAAAGAATTCTGCCATTCTTTGCCGTGAGGCAAAATCCGTCGCGAATTCCCTTTTACTTTCCAAACCTCGGCATGTGCCATTTCGTGAACCAAAGTAATCAGAAAAGCATATTTGTTTAAATTATGATTTACACTGATCCGCTGATAATTACTACTGTAATCCACACGATAATCGCCTAATTTAGTACTTCTGGTGCGGCTAATTTTTAATTGAATCTTGTTTTTGTGAAGCCAGTCTACAATTGGAATTACTGCCGGCAGAGGTATATAATCAGCTAAAATATCTTGATCTTTTCCCATCGGTATTAAAATTAGTAGTATTCAGCTTCTCTGAAAATTTAGGGCAATTGCACCTTTTATTTACTTTCCGCATTCCTTTAATTTGTGTATTACAACTACTTAGCAAAAGTAAATGAAATAGTAAAATGACGAAAAATAAAGCGTTCCTCTGCATTAAAATTGACTTTCATTTTTTCTTCAAATCAAACAAATATATTGCACATAACAAAGGATTCTTTTATCAGATATAGTAAAAGAATTCTTAAGGCAAAGCTTTGGCTGCACAAAACAATAATGCGTATTTTAGCAAAAAATATTTTTTCATGAATTTGATAAAAGATATTGGGACTTATTTATTGTTAATGCAGGAGGTTCTTACTCAGCCCGATAGGTGGCGCATCTTTTTTAAACGCCTGAAAACTGAGCTTTATGCCATTGGTGTTGATTCATTTGGGATTGTAGCCATTATTTCATTGTTTTCGGGTGCCGTTGTTGCGATACAGGTGGCCTATAATATTGATAATCCGCTATTACCAAAAACACTGATAGGTTTTTCAACCCGCCAAATGATAGTATTAGAATTTGCACCAACTATGGTTAGTTTAATATTAGCCGGTAAAGTTGGTTCAAGCATAGCTTCTGAAATTGGAACCATGCGAATAACCGAACAGATTGATGCGCTTGAAATTATGGGGATCAATCCGGCCAATTTTCTCATTTTGCCAAAACTGGTTGCTGCTACTTTAATCAATCCTGCCCTGATTGTTTTTGGCATGTATATCGGAATTATTGGCGGATATTTGGTTGCATCCTTTACAAATTTGCTCACACCCGATGAATTTATCAGTGGTGTTCAGCTCGATTTTGAAAGTTTTACGGTTTTTTACGCATTGATTAAAACTGCTGTTTTTGCCATAATAATCGTTACAATGGCCGGATTTCAGGGTTATATTGTAAAAGGCGGTTCGATACAGGTAGGAAAAGCAAGTACAAAAACAGTTGTTTATTCCAGCGTACTTATCATATTGTTTAACCTGCTCTTAACTCAACTTTTACTTACATGATCGAGGCTTTTAATATATCTAAATACTTTGGAGAAACTCAAATACTCGACAATATTTCGGTTAAATTTGAGCAAGGAAAAAACAATCTAATTATCGGACAAAGCGGTGCCGGAAAAACGGTTTTGCTCAAATGTTTAGTTGGGTTACATGAAGTAGATGAAGGCCATATTGATTTTGACGGCCGAAATTTTTCATCCTTAAGTTTTAAGAAACGACGCGATATCAGAAAGGAATTGGGCATGCTTTTTCAGGGCGGTGCTCTTTTTGATTATTATACCGTGGAAGAAAATGTTATGTTTCCGCTCAATATGTTTACGCATCAATCTTTTGAAGAAAAAAGAGCCCGAGTAAACGAAGTGCTCAAACGTGTTAATTTGGAAAATGCAAATAAACTCTATCCGGGCGAACTGAGCGGTGGAATGACAAAACGAGTGGCTATTGCCCGCGCCATTGCAAACAACCCGAAATATTTGTTTTGCGATGAGCCTAACTCAGGCCTCGACCCAAAAACAGCCAATTTAATTGATGAACTCATAGCCGAAATAACACTTGAATACAATATGGTTACCATTGTAAATTCGCACGATATGAATTCAGTGCTGAAAATGGGTGATAATATTGTTTTTATCAATAAAGGAAAACTCTGCTGGCAGGGAAATAAAGATACGATACTCAAAGATGATAATAAAGAGCTTAACGCCTTTGTTTTTGCTACAGAGCTCACAAAACGATTAAAAAAATAAGCTTATGGGAATTCTGGACATTATTTTTGTTATACCAATTGTATGGCTAGCCTATAAAGGATTTACAAAAGGACTGGTAATCGAACTCAGTACTTTGGCCGCTTTATTTATTGGAATCTATGCCAGCCTTCACTTTTCGCATATTACGGCAAATTTTCTTGCCGAAAATTTTAATATGAACCAAAAATACCTTGGCATTCTTTCGTTTATCATTACGTTTATCCTTGTTGTAATTGGCCTCAATATCATTGGTAAACTCCTTGAGAAAATTATAGACTTGGTGGCTTTAAGCTTTTTAAACAAAAGTCTGGGTGGATTTTTTGGCGTTTTAAAAGCTGCAGTGCTTTTAAGTTTTATCATCTATTTTATCAATAAATTCGATAAAAACCGTTTTATTTTCAATCAATCGCTTACTACAGAATCTGTTCTTTACAGTCACATTGAAAAAATTGCTCCTGCTATAATTGAATTTTACGGAGGAATTGCAGAAGGCGACGGCTTATTGGAAAAAGCAAAAAGTAAAGCA
This sequence comes from Bacteroidota bacterium, assembly GCA_043804305.1. Lineage (GTDB taxonomy): Bacteria > Bacteroidota > Bacteroidia > Bacteroidales > UBA12170 > UBA12170. Next base: position 17,067 of record JAZDJM010000232.1, on the reverse strand, counting down.
GAAGAAACCATTAAGATTCTGTAAAATAAAAAAGTGCAGCCTGCCAACTGCACTTCTTTTAACCAAAATCAAAATTTCACTACTAATCAAAGTTTTCTTAATTATCTAACTATGAGAAAAACCATTCTTTTACTTCAACAAAAGTACAGCAATACAAACCCTTAAAATGTTAAGGGCTTATAATAAGCGTTAATAAAAGTTAAAGCCTTATATACAAGCAGTTTCGGTTCTATATTTGCTCAGAAATTAAAAAATGAACAAAAAGATAATTTATTTAATCATAACGCTTATGTCGTTTGCTCTAATTAGCCTGATGGTTATTCAGGTTTATTGGATAAAAAACACCATTATGGTTAAACAGGCTATCTTTAACCGCGATGTTGACGAAGCCGTATCGAAAGCGATATACGATATTGAGCGTATTGAACGTGCCCTTTCCTATACCAAACAAAAAGAACTTCTTTCGCAAAATTCGCTGCTCTTTAACAAAGCCATTGATTCAATAAATCAATCTTTATTCTCGGGTCTTTTAAACTTTTCCCTCGGTCAAACTATTGGCGATATTAATGGTGGTTTTAATTCCCAACGAATTATTGAGAATTTATTCTCCCAGTCTAAGCAGCTAAGCAATTTTGTTGAGAACCGCATCAGTATACAACTAGTCGATTCTATACTGCATCGTGAGTTTAAAACGGCTGGTATTAATACAAAATATGAATTTGGCGTCTACAGCCCAAACCGAAATAGTCTGGTTTTACAAAAAACCGGTCAATTTCCAAAAGAAATTTTACAATCAGGCTTCAGATATATGCTTTTTCCGGGAGATGTATTTTCTCAGCACGACATGCTAATCCTATATTTCCCTAATGAGCAACAGTTCTTAATTACACGCTTATGGGTGCTTTTGGTAATATCTGCATTTTTAATTTTTGCCATCATATTTTCATTTGCTTACGTTGTTATTACTGTTTTTCAACAGAAAAAAGTATCTGAAATGCGCAATGATTTTATCAATAATATGACCCACGAATTTAAAACGCCAATATCAACCATATCACTGGCCTGCGAAGCCTTAGCCGATAAAGACGTTAATAAAAACGAAGTGGTTTACGATTCTTACATTAAAGTAATTTCTGAAGAAAACGGACGTTTGGCCGGAATGGCCGAAAAAATATTGCAAAGCGCCCGCTTTCAAAAAGGTGAAATTATTTTGAAAATAGAAAGCATTAATGTTCATGAAGCTTTAATGGACGCCATTTCGAAAATTAATCTGCAAATTGAAAAAAAAGGCGGAATTATTCATACCGAATTAAATGCTGTTCAGCCTGTTATTCAGGCCGATAGGGTTCATATAACAAATATTGTATTCAACCTGCTCGATAATGCAAATAAATATACGCCTTGGGCACCTGAAATTTTTATTTCGACAAAAAATATTGGAAAAGGCATTTTATTTACAATCAGAGACAATGGAATTGGAATTAGTAAATCGAACCAAAAGAAAGTTTACGACAAACTTTATCGAGTACCAACCGGTAACGTGCACAATGTTAAAGGTTTTGGGCTGGGATTGAGTTATGTAAAAACTATAGTAGACAAACATCAGGGTAAAATAACTCTTGAAAGCGAATTAAAAAAAGGAAGCAGCTTTTCTATATATTTACCTTTTAATATTTTATTAAAACAAGCTTAGAAATGGAAAAACATGACATTAAAATTTTATTGGCCGAAGATGATAAAAATCTGGGAACAGTTCTAAAAGCATATCTCGATGCCAAGAAATACGATACCACACTATGTGTTAATGGCAAAGAAACACTTGAAGAGTTTAAAAAAGGAGATTATGATTTTTTAATCCTTGATGTAATGATGCCCATTAAAGATGGTTTTAGTGTTGCCCGCGAAATTCGCGAAAAAGACAAAAATATTCCAATTCTGTTTTTAACAGCCAAATCGCTGCAAGAAGATAAAATGGAAGGATTTAGTATCGGAGCTGATGATTATATCACCAAACCTTTCAGTATGGAAGAACTTCTGGTAAGAATTGAAGCTATACTCCGACGTACAAAACCTTACAAAACAAATGCCAATAAAGATTTTTTTACCATCGGAAAATTTACTTTTGATGTAACCCGGCACATTTTATCGGCCGAAGGCGAAAGTCAAAAACTTACTTCTAAAGAAGCCGAATTACTTAAAATGTTATGTATTTCTAAAAACGAAACACTCGATCGCAGCGAGGCGCTTAAGCATATTTGGCACGACGACAGTTACTTCAATGCCCGAAGTATGGATGTGTATGTAACAAAACTGAGAAAATATCTAAAAAGCGATCCAAGCATTGAAATTCTAAATGTTCACGGAGTTGGTTTTAAGCTGATTACAGAATAATCTGCAGAGCAAATAATCTGGGTTTTATTACCCCTTATGGTTTTGTATTTGCAATTTTGTTAATTGCCCGGTATAGGTAAATGGTGTTGCTTTAAAAATGAAAGTTTATCCCAATATCCTCTTTGAAAAGTGATTTTTTCATCCTCAAAATGAAAAAAACCACATCCTCTCAACCCAAGCGGATCTTTCCATTCGAGAATTACCCAATCGCCGTCTTCAAAAATATTTTCAATAATACAAAGCATTTTGGTCTGCGAAAATTCAGTGTTAAACATTTCAGTAATCGCCGTCCTGCCTACAATTTCTTCGTTTGCTACCTGATGATTTATAGCATTTGGGGCATACATTTCTGAAAGCGTTTTTACATCAGCGCTATTAAATGCATCAACCCATTTTAATACTAATTCCTTATTATTCATTTTAGTTTTCATTAAAATGATATAAGAATATTAAAACACCTTCGAGGGCGGGTTTAGTGTTTTCGTTGATTTCAAGGCGAACAAATACTTCTGCTTTGCTTATTCCTCTTAAATTTACAATTGATTTCAACATGGCACGAATTCTTACTTCGCTGTCAACAATTACGGCCTGATTAAATTTGAGTTTATCTATTCCGTAATTCACCAGCATTTTAATATTATTCACCTCAATAATCTGATTCCAGAGATAAGGAAGAATAGAAAGGCTCAAATAACCATGTGCAATTGTTGCCCCGTACGGACTCTCAGTTTTCGCCTTTTCAGTATCAGTATGTATCCATTGATGATCCAAAGTGGCATCTGCAAAAAGATTAATTTGCTCCTGTGTAACTTTATGATATGCTGATAATCCCAGTTCTTTTCCTACATATTTTTCAAATTCAGAAAAACTGTTGATGATTAGTTTAGCCATTTTCTACTGTTTTTTATGAAATACCACTCAACAGGTTGCTTTGTTTTTTTATCCTTAATAAAGCATTGGATTTATTAATTCTAACAAAGCCTTCACATTATCGAGCAATTTACATAAAATTTTCAGAATAGGAAGCTACCGGAAAAAGGCTCATTTGATAATAATTAGTCTGCTTTCTTACAAAAATAAATGGAATACATATCCGTATTTTCTTCATAAACCCAATGAGCAAACCCAAGGCTTGAAGCTTTATCGATGAGTGGCGCAGGAATAAATGAAGATACTAATTTATAAATGGTATTGTTTTCCATTTGTTTCAAATCTGCAATTACCTGATTAACCGGATGTTCTCCCGCTGCCAGCATTTCTCTGACGTCAAATTCTTTCACAATTAATTTTTCGTCAAACCATTTTGGTTTCGAAGAAGAATAGGCATTTTTCGATTCTATCGATATCAAATCCTGCCCTACTTCCTTGCGCAGCAAATTTATCAAATCGCCTACTTCTATTTTTCCTATGCTGGCGGCCTGCTGCAATGTAGCAATTTTTGCTACCGTATTTCGTAAAACCGGATTTTTTAGTTTACTAAAAACAGGAACTTTTTCAATTAAAATATCTTCCAATTGAGGATAAGCTTCAATCAGCTGCAAAACTTTTGTTTTGGGACTGATGATTAATGTGTTTTTTTCCATTTTTTATTTATATGATAAAATCCGCTGCTCGCCTTCTAACTCTCTGTAAACATTTACATTGTGCGAAACTTCGAGCGTTCCTAAATATTCGTTTTTTTCGTTTCGCAAAGCGAAATATTCAATATGTATCATCTTTCCGCCCATATTTATCCAGAATGGAGCACGTGAGGCATGACCCGATTTAAAATCGTCAATAATCTTATCAACTATATGTGCACTTGCCGGTGGATGGCAATTTCTGACATCGCGGTTTAATATGGCACGATTACGCTGAAAAATACGTTCCGAGCCTTGTGAAAAATACTTAACCTTATCGTTTTTATCTACAAAAGTCATGTCGATAGGCAAAGTATTCAGAACACTTAACAATTCTTCAGGTGTAAAACTTCCGGAGGGCAATTGAATATGACTACCCGTTTTTTGCGCATCGTTAATGCTTTCTTCTTTGGCCCATTCAGGTTTCCATTCTATTTTTGGATCGTAAAGGCAAAATCCGATTTCAAGCGATTGCTTACTGATTTCATACCAGTCTGCTTCCGTTAATTTATCTTTCGACATCGGAAATAAAATTTCCTCTTCCTTAACGGTCATTTCATCCACACCGGTTTTTGCCGGATTTAAAATAATTTCAGCCGAAGCCAGAAGCTCTTCTTTTGTGATGTTTTCCGTTTTTAGGAGCTCGATGCTGCCTTTTATTAAATCTCTAATTTCGTCGTGCTTGCCCCACATTACTTTTGGTGGTCCGGTAATTCCCTGACTTTCGAGAAAAGGGAACAGCAAATATTCTTTTCGCTGATAATGTTTATCAACATCCAATAAGGCATTGTAATGTGTGCGAAGATTTAAAATTAAGCCTGAAAGATTGTTTTCGTCCAAAACTTCAAGCTCTGCAAGTGTAGCTGTAATTTGTTGAACTACTTTTTTTAATTCCTTATTTTCATTTATAAATACATCAATCGGATGGCCCGGTGGAATATATTTAAAACCCGACAAATCTATATTTCCTTTTAAAACGGCTGAATGCGCATCGCAAAGTTTTAGAACCTCTTCTTCTGGCAAACCTTCGCTAATAAGCTCTTGCTCAACTTCAACCACTTCTCCATACGGAATCTGACTTAAACTTTCCAGCAGTTCCTTTCTGACATCTTCCTGAGATCCACCCTGATGTAGTTTCAAAATCAAAGCCTTTAACTGCTTTTTTCTTTCAATTGAATTATTTATTAATTCACTCATAATTATTATTATTTGGGTATTTTAGTACCTATTTGCCCCGCAAAGATAAACAGCTAAACTTCAGATAACAATACCTACTATTTGGTATTTAAGCTGATTAAAATGAAAAGGTAAATTGATTTTTGTAACCTAAGGATTTCAGAAAATTATTCGTTTTTATCCATTTTATATCCGATAGGTTTTCTGGGCTCAGTTGCCTTTTGATGCAGAGTATCAATTTTGTCGAGAAGAAATTTTAATGCCTGATGGAGCTTAGAATCAAGTTTTAGAATTTCTTTTTTCAGCTCCTGTAACTGGAAAATAACAATGTACTAAAATCAGCAAATACCAATGTACTAGATTCGGAAAGTACAAATGTTCTAAATTCGGAAAAGAGTGATGCATGTTTTTAGTGATTTGGAGATTGCAATCTCCAAATCACTAAAAGTCCAAAATTACGTATATCGCTTAAAATTTTAAATCTTAATCGATATGACACACAAAGACTTAAATAAATGGATTATGTATCAGGAAATACACAAACTCAAACGGATGAGCTTCAGTAGCTCAAAAATATAAACAAAACTATATAAAACTGACTCTCCCATTTTGCCCACCACCAAAAACTTTACTGAAAATACATAGCCAACAGAGGCCTCAGAGCAAGGATTCGTTGAATTGAGCGCAGTCAAAATTTAGTTCAACAGTTGCTTCATACTTGGCTCTACGAGCCGTATGAAGGCTAGTTATTAGCGTCTGCCGATTTATTATTCAATTAATCGGTTTTCTATATCCATTCGTTGGTGTAAAATCCTGATAATTTCTATAGTGTCATTTTTCGGATCAATTCTATAGAAAATAATATGTGATTTGATACTTGAACGATAATATCCTTTCCTAACTGAAATGAAGTCAAATCCAGAATCAGGTTTTTGTGCAACATATTCAATATCGTACATTATTAAGTTTAAGTATCTGTCCGCTTGCTCAATTGACCAGTTTTCAATAGTGTACAACCAAATATTCTCTAGGTCTTGACTTGCCAAGAGGCTAATTTTATATTTCATTATTTAGTCAAGTGTTTTTCGTGAATACTTTCAAGAAAAACTGCACGGTCGAAATCTTTTACAAACCCTGACTTTTCACCTTTCTTTAATTCCTTAATCAGTTCAGATTTTTTTGATTGTTCATATTCGAAAAGTCTAAGTGCGGCCCTCATAACTTCACTTGCTGTTGCGAATTTACCAGACCTAATTTGTTGGTTAATGAAATTGTCAAAATAGTCCCCTAATAATATTGACGTATTCTTTGCCATATTTATAAATGTTTTTACAAAAATACCAATTATTGGTATAGAATACAAATATGTTTTTCAATTCGTGCTTACTATTCAATACTTGCAACCAAAAATTTATTTGTATTGATAGGCCGCTTTCCTAAGCCTGTCCATGATGGCAATACCTATCCCGTTTTCAGGAATCGGTTCGACCAAAATCAAATCGATATCGGCCTCTTCCAGGCGGTGCAGTGCGCCAAAAAGATTTAAGGCTGCCTCTTTCAGGTCGCCCGATTTAGATAGAACCTCAAGGATTTGATAATCAACGGATAGACGAATCTCCTGAAAAGCCAGATAGCCGATCTTTTTTGCTTTAGGAATACTTACTCCCTCTTCCAGAATCAGCATGGGCTTTGCAGGGCTGTAATGCGATTTGAGTAATCCCGGAGCTTCGGGTTTCATTTCATCCAAAATCAAATTGCCATCGAAAGGAATGACGGCTTCAATTTCTTCTTTGGTGATAATTCCGGGCCTTAAAATCTGAAATCCTGCATCGGTCAATGCAATAACCGTCGACTCGATTCCGACAGAGGTGTCTCCGCCATCCAGGATATAATCAACATTGGGCAGTTGCTTTTTAACATGGGCGGCTTTTGTCGGGCTTAATTTCCCGAATTTATTGGCACTTGGCGCTGCGATAGGATTTCCTGAAGCTTTAATCAATTGAAGGGCAATCGGATGATCGGGCATTCTAATCGCAACCGATTCTAATCCAGAAGTAACAATATCGTGAACGGCATCGCTTTTAGGCATAACAACGGTCAATGGACCGGGCCAGAATTTTTCTGCCAGCAGATAAACTCTTGAATCAACCGATCTGCATAAAAGCTTCAAACATTCCAGATTGCTGATATGAACAATTAGCGGATCGAAAGAAGGGCGTTCCTTCATTTCAAAAATACGGGCTACAGCTTCCGGATTTAAAGCATTGGCTCCCAATCCGTAAACCGTTTCTGTTGGAAAAGCAACCAACCCGCCTTTTTTTATAATTTCAGCAGCTGTCTGTATTTCTAAATTTTCTTTCATTTTCTATAAAAGCAATCTTATCCTATATCCTGAAGACCGATTATCTCAGGAAAATTTTTTAATCAGGAAAATGCAAAATTACACTTTTTCAATAAGCATTGAAATTCCTTGTCCAACACCTATACACATAGTGCAAAGTGCCTTTTTGGCATTTGTTCTTTGCAATTGATGAAAAGCCGTGGTTATCAACCTTGCGCCACTCATTCCTAGCGGATGGCCTAAAGCGATAGCACCACCCAAAGGGTTAATTCTGGGATCATTATCCTGTAGACCCAATTCACGAATACATCCAAGTGACTGAGCTGCAAACGCTTCGTTAAGCTCTATGATGTCCAAATCATCTAAACTAAGGCCAAGATGATGAAGTAATTTTTGGGTGGCAGGAACTGGTCCCATTCCCATAATTCGGGGTGGAACTCCGGCAGTTTTCATGCCTAAAATTCTGGCTTTTGGTGTTAGGCCATATTTTTTAACGGCAGCTTCCGAAGCAATGATAAGGGCTGCTGCCCCATCATTTATTCCCGATGTATTGGCAGCGGTAATTGTTCCATTTTCTCCTGTAAGGGCTTTTAATGCTATTATTTTTTCGAGCGGTGTAAAACGTGGGTGCTCATCTTCAGTAATAAGTATTGGATCTGCTTTTCTTTGTGGAATTTTAACAGGAATTATTTCATCGGCAAACAGCCCGTTTTTTTGGGCATGATGTGTTTTTTCCTGGCTTTTATAAGCAAATAAATCCTGATCTTCACGACTGATATTCATTTCTTTGGCAATGTTTTCGGCGGTTTCCATCATGGATTCCGTACCGTATTTTTTATCGAGAATTTTATTGATAAAACGCCAGCCAAGAGTAGTATCAAACATTTCTGTTGCTCTCGAAAATGCTGAATCGGCTTTTCCCATTACAAAAGGAGCGCGCGACATGCTTTCCACACCACCTGCAATGATAATATCTGCTTCTCCGGATTTAATTGCTCTGGCTGCTGTGCCTATTGCATCCATGCCTGAACCGCAAAGCCTGTTAATCGTTGCTCCCGGAATTTTTTCTGATAATCCGGCTACCAATAAAGACATTCGGGCTACATTTCGATTATCTTCTCCGGCCTGATTGGCGCACCCCATCAAAACATCATCTATTTCCGTCCAATCAATGGTCGGATTTCGTTCAACCAATGCTTTTAAAACTATTGCCGCTAAATCGTCGGGACGAACAGAAGCCAGAACACCGCCATATTTTCCAACCGGGGTTCGAATTGCATCGCATATATATACTTCGGTCATATTCTTTTATTGCTTTATTTAATGTTTTGTAGTTTGGGTTTTATCATTCTAAAAGCTCTTAGCAAAGCATCCGAAAGCCTGTCGACTTCTTTTTGTGTAATTGCAGTTGAAAGCATACATGAGAATGTGTTTAGCATCATGATTTTCTCGGTATAAAATAAATAATCGAGTATTTCACCTGCAATGGCAGAGGTTTCTTTGTCCTGATACGCTTCCCGATAACCGGAAGGAGGGGTTGATTTCAGGTGAAAACGAAACATTGAACCTGCGCCGGTAATGGATACAGGAACATCGGCCAGTTTAATCACTTCTTCAATCTGGAATATCGCTTTTTTTGTAAGTGTATTTAGATGCTGTATGGCTTCTTTATCGTATAACTCCATGGCAACTCTTCCGGCGGTTGTAGTAATCGGGTTTGCCGAAAAAGTTCCGGAATGAGGGAATAAGATTTTGCTTTCGCGCGGATCGAGCACCTTCATGACGTCGGTACGCCCGGCAAAAGCTCCGACAGGAAATCCGCCGCCGATAATTTTTCCCATTGCAGTAAGATCGGGACGAATGGAATATTTTTCCTGAGCTCCGCCATAATTTACCCTAAAAGTAACCACTTCGTCAAAAACAAGGAGTGCGCCGTTTTTTCTTGTCCAATGGTAAAGTGCCTCCACAAATTCATCGGAACCTTCGAAAAGTCCAACACGATGAGGAACCGGATCGATGAGTACACAAGCAATTTGATCGGCATGCTGATCCAGAATCCGGATTGTTCTATCAATATCATTAAACGGAAAAATGACAACATCGTTTAAAACGCCCTGAGGAGTGCCATGTACTACCGGACTGGAATTGGGGTGATCAATATCTCCCCAATTGGCAGGGTTTGCCGTCTGACTGACTTCTGCAAAATCGTAGGTTCCATGATAAGCCCCTTCAGCTTTAGCAATTTTTGGCTTTCCGGTAAATGCTCTGGCTGCTTTAATCATGGCCATATTTGCTTCAGTACCTGAATTTACGAACCTGATTTTTTCAAAACCTGCATTTCTGGAACACATTAATTCTGCAAATCTTACTTCGGCCTCGGTGGCCAATGTATAAGCACTTCCTTTTTTAAGTTGCTCTGTAACTGCCTCAACGATGGCCGGATGTGCATGCCCATGGATTAAACTAGCCATATTGTTTGCAAAATCAACTCTTTGAGTTCCGTCAATATCGTTTACATAGCATCCGGAAGCTTGTGCAACATATTGTGGATAAGGTTGACGAAAAATAGTATTTCGACTTACACCACCAGGAAGGACTTTACAAGCCTGTTCGTAAATCTCTTTACTGGTCTTTTTTTGCTGATGAATAAATAAAGTTTTGAAGCTCATGATTTTTATTATTTGGCATTCAATAGAAAATTATTTTTTGGAGGTATTTTTGTTTAGCGTATTGAAATGAATTTTTAAGATTTCAAGGTTTAGAAATAAATAATGTCTGTATTTTATGATCAGCTTAATCGCAAGGTTGCACCTGTATTTTCCTGTAGGTATTCAAATGAAACACCGGGAGCCATTTCTCTAACATAAAGCCCATCAGCTTTAAAGTCGAGTATTGCCAAATCGGTATAAATGGTATTTACCACTTCTTTTCCGGTTAAGGGATAGCTGCAGTTTTTTACAATTTTAGGTTCCCCTTCTTTGGTTAAATGAGTGGTTATCACAAAAATAGTTTTTACTCCGGCAACCAAATCCATCGCTCCGCCTACTGCCGGAATTGCTCCCACTTCACCGGTCGACCAGTTTGCCAAATCTCCATTTTCCGAAACTTGCAGCGCTCCTAGTACACAAATGTCAATGTGCTTTCCGCGTATCATGGTAAAACTGTCGGCATGATGAAAAAAGCTGGCTCCCGGATTTGCAGTTACCGGTTTTTTTCCTGCATTGATCAGTTCCGGATCTTCCTGTCCGGCTTCGGGAATCGGGCCCATTCCCAGCATTCCGTTTTCGGTGTGGTAAATCACTTCCCGGTCGCCGGGCACATAACCGGCGACAAGTTCAGGAATTCCGATTCCTAAATTTACATAAGATCCGTCCGGGATATCGTAAGCTACTTTTTTGCTCATTTCTTCCCTGTTCCATCCTTTTATTGATTTGTTTACTGCCATGGATACCTCCTGTTTTCGCTAACCAATTTTGATTCTTCTGCCGGATTGCTTATTTCAACCACTCTTTTCACAAAAATTCCGGGTGTAACTACAATTTCAGGATCAATCGCTCCCAAATCAACAACTTTTTTTGCCTGAACAATAGTAGTTTCGGCGGCAGTACACATGATTGGGCCGAAATTCCGGGCGGTTTTATTGTAGGTTAAATTACCATGCCTGTCGGCCGTTTTGCATTTAACTAATGAAAAGTCTGCCCGAATTCCATATTCCATTACGAAAGTTTGTCCGTTAAATACACGGGTTTCTTTGCCTTCGGCCAAAGGAGTATCAACTGAAGTGGCCGTAAAAAAAGCTGGAATTCCGGCACCTCCGGCTCTGATTCTTTCAGCAAGTGTGCCTTGAGGTACCAATTCGAGTTCTATTTCGCCTTTTTTGAATAATTCGGGAAAAACGGTCGAATTTGCCGTTCTGGGAAATGAACAAATCATTTTTTTTACCTGACGGTTTTCAATCAGGGCCGCCAGTCCAACATGTCCGCTACCGGTATTATTGCTAACGATGGTAAGGTTTTTTGCACCCTGGTCGATAAGTGCATGAATTAATTCAATTGGACTGCCTGCCTCACCAAATCCGCTTATCATAATGGTTGCGCCATCAAAAATATCGGCGACAGCTTCCTTTGGAGAATTTTGAATTTTATTTATCATTCGCTCTAAATTAAGATGAATTAAAATGGATTATTATTTCTTCATCCTTTTTTCCAGGCTGGTGTGCAAATCTTTTTCAATTTGTTTCAGTTCATTTTCGTAGAAATATTTATCTGTGTCAAAGGGTTTGAGCCTTTCGATTACCGTTTCCTGCTCATCGTATTTTGCCAAATACACTTTATCCATCCACTCCATATTTCTGGATTCGTTAAATTTTAAGGCAAAGGCTTTTTGGCCATTCACTTCCACCTCACCAAGCATGGATGTTTTGCCGGCAGAAGAAGTCATGGTGATATAACGCGATGGACGATTTATGGATGCCAATGAGCGGTACACTTTACTGAAAATTTTATTCATATCGGCCAGAGGAGCGGTAAAATAATGATGTTCGCCGGTTGGACGGGCACAATACATGGAATGGAAACCTACGGTAAGCATCGCTAAGACATTTCCTAAATCAATCCAGTTTTGTGCCGTGCGATCGATATCCACTTTTCCGTTGGGATGAGTAAATAAACTGATATGATTCATTACAGGGCTTTGACTTTTTATTACCATTCCGATTGAACGTAAGCGGCGTATGGCAGCAATCGTGCTTGGATTCAACAGTTCTCTCGGCGTAGAGAAATGTGCCATCCAAACGACCTGAATTCCATTGTCGATAAGCCTTTTAAAAAGCTCCAACATTTTATCGTATTTTTTTGTAAGGATCATTTCGGGCTGAAAAGTAAGGGCGCGAGAGCCTAGACGCAAGGTTTTAATATGCATTAAATCAGCGTCTTCAATAAACGGAATGACATATTCGCCAAGTCTTTCGGTAGGCATATAACCGGCATCTCCACCTGTTATCAGCACATCGGTGACTTCGGTATGGATTTTTAAATAATCGTGAACAGGCTTAATTTCGTCCTGATTAAACATATCCTCATCGCCACGCACCTGAGCATGACGGAAACAATAGCTGCAAAATGCAAAACAACTTTGGGTGGTTTTATCAAAAATTAACTGGCATTGCGGATATTTGTGCTGGCTGCCTTCCAAAACAACCAATTCGCCTTCTTCATTTATAAACCAGGGTTTATTTAATTTTTGATGGCCATCATGCGGATTGGTTTTTTCCATATAATCGGCCACGACTTTATTTTTTTCTTCTTTTGTTTTTGCTTCAATGTATAATTTAACAGTTTCGGGATTAATCATTCCCGGCTGCGGAAATACCAATTGAAAAATAGGATCTTTGGCAAAAGCCTTCCAGTTTATTGCATTGAGAACGTGTTTGGTAGCCAAAAAGCGATATACATCGATAAAGAGTTCGCGCTCTTTAATAAACCCAATTTCAATGCCGTTTTTCTGAAGAATATTTACTATTTCTCTAAATCCTTTCAATCCTGAATACTGGTTCTTGCCTTCAAAAATAAATTTTTCGCTTATTTGCAGGCCGGAGTGTTGAGGATAGGCTGAATGTAAACGGCTTAATAATCCTTCGGGCAATAGATTTTCAGATTCGATGATTGATTTTGTTTCATCGGAATAATGATACATATCCATCATTTTGAGGATATCTGCATGTTGAAAACTAATCTTTTTTGAGCTTGAAGCTTTTAATTTATTGTCTTTATTTAAAGTGTCTTCTGTAAACATGTTATTGATTTGTTTTGATTTTTATTTGTAATTAATGTATTGATATTTAATTTATGTGTATTTAATTTTTGAAATTTACCGGGGTGATAATCCAAATCAGTTTTGCTATATCGTTGCTTATATTGGTAAATAAATGACTGTTTTTGGAGTTGAAATAAAAACCATCGCCTTCATTGATGAAATATTCTGTTTCTTCGATAACGACTTTAAAACTACCCTTGAGAACAAAACAAAACTCCTGTCCGGGATAATTTGAAGTCATAATTCCTGTGGAATCTGATTTCTTTTTAAATACAATCAGATAAGGTTCTATCTGTTTTAACGGATCGTGATGTGACAATAAATACAGTTTAGTGCCTTTGGCATTCTGTTTGGCGAATCGTCGTTCTTCTTTTCGTAAAACAGGATGCTGGGTTAGAAAATCATTTTCTCCTATTAATTCACCAACTGTGGTTGATAATGCATCGGCAATTTTTTTAAGTGTAATTATGGAAGGAAAGGCTTTGGCGCGTTCAATTTGTGAAATTAAACTGGGAGTTACGTTAATTTGTGCGGACAAATCTTTAACCTGCAAGCCTAAACTTACACGCTTTTCTTTTATTCTTTCCCCTAAACGCTCCATTATCAACGCTTTATAGAATAAATCTTTTGTCGATTATAATTAAATAATACTTTACAAAGTAAATTAGATTTAATTTGTTGTGCAACTATTTAATGAAAATTTTTTTAATTACACAAAAAAATCAGGAAACTAAAGCCGGGTTTACAGTTTTTTTAATTCGTAAAGGTCATTGCGTCTGTCTTTTAAATTTCTTACACTTCCAAATTGATGAAGTTGGCGGAGCAGATCGATATCTACATCGGCTATTAAAATCATTTCGGTATTTGGCGTAGCTTCGGCTTTTATGCCATTGGCCGGAAATGCAAAATCGCAGGGTGTAAATACCATCGATTGGGCATATTGAATATCCATATTGGCTACTTTGGGTAAATTGCCAACGCTGCCCGCAATGGCAACATAGCATTCGTTTTCGATGGCACGAGCCATAGCGCAGTTTCTGACCCTTGAATATCCGTTTTGCGTATCCGTTAAAAAGGGTACAAATAAAATGTCCATTCCTTCATCGGCCAACAATCGGCTAACTTCCGGGAATTCAACATCATAACAAATAATTATTCCGATTTTTCCGCAGTCGGTGTCAAAAACTTTCAGTTCGGTTCCTTTTTCCATTCCCCAAACTTTTGTTTCATTGGGAGTTATGTGCAGTTTTTCGTATTTATCAGTAGTTCCGTCTCTTCTACACAAATAACCAACATTGTAAAGGCTATTGTTTCTTACTTCGGGCATACTTCCGGAAATGATATTGATGTTGTACGAAATGGCCATTTCGGAAAATTTTTGAATTATGGCGTTGGTGTGTTTCGCCAGCTCCCTTAAGGCTTCAGGTTCTGTTAAGTGGTTGTAATCTGCCATTAATGGTGCATTGAATAATTCAGGAAATAAATCAAAATCGGAACGGTATCCTGATACTGCATCTACAAAATATTCGACCTGATTTAGTAATTCGTCCAGATTTTTATAGGGTCGCATTTGCCATTGAATTAAACCCAGACGTACAACTTTTTTAGATATACTTGGTTTTTTAGATTGTTTCTTATAGTAAATATTATCCCATTCCAAAAGCACCGCATAATCTCTTGAGTCCTTATCACCTTCCAGGTAATTGGTTAAAATTTTTGCTGGGTGAAATTCATTTGAAACCTGAAAATTGAGCACCGGATCGTGAATTTCCCTTCTTCTTACCTTATCTATGTATTCTTTAGGAGATAATTTATCGGAAAATTTATGATAATTTGGAATCCTTCCTCCAAAAGCAACACCTCTGAGATTTAACCTCTCGGTCAGTTCCTTGCGATAATCGTACAATCTTCTTCCAAGACGCAACCTCTGAATTCCGGTTTTATAAAAACATCAACACCATAAAGTACATCACCCTCAGAATCGTGTGTACTGAAGGTATAATTTCCGGTGATTTCTTTATAGGTGTGGTTTTCATCAAATTTTTCGTAATCAACAATTATGGATAAAGCGCAACCTGCAATTTGATTATTTACTTTAATTACCACCTGACCTTCAAGAAACAAATAGATTAAAGTTTCTATTTGCGACTCTTTCCAATAGGCATTGGCATTGTGGTATATGATTCGATCATTGCATCCTTTAGCTCTTGATAGTCATCGAGGCTTAAAAATGTCAATTCAATATTTTCGATTTCATTCATTTGCAATATATTCTAAAATTTAGCTGAAATACGCAAAGTAATAAACAACTTACATCAAAACTATTCAACCATTAAGTTTTTTGGAAACCGTTTTTTGTTTTTACGCCGATAAAATTAAGAAATTTTTTGCGTCTGAGAAAAAAACGATGAGCCTTAAAAATAGATAGGTTTCGCCCAGATAGCGATTGCTTTCTTTGGGTGAAGTATAAATTAATCGGGTTCCGAAACCTAGGTTGAATTTATTTAATTAGCTTAACTTTAACGGCTGATGGTCCTTTTGGCCCCATTTCAACTTCAAAGCTAACCATATTATTGTCTTTAATTTCGTCGATGAGGTTATTTGCATGGACAAAAACACTTTCCTGGGTTTCTGAATCTTTAAGAAATCCAAATCCTTTGGCTTCGTTGAAAAAACTGACAACGCCTTTTCTTATCGGATCCATTTCCATCAAAGTATCACGCTTTGGAACACTAATTTCAATGTTTTCAGTAATGATTTCTTCTACTTTATCCGGATCCGGGGGCGTTGAAGTAATATTTCCAAATGCATCAACATAGGCAATCATATCATCAAGATTACCAGACTTGTCCTGATCTTTCTTGGCTAATCTTTTTGCTACTTTATCTTTTCTTTTTTTCTCTTTTTTGTTTCTTACTTCTTTCTTATTGAAAGATTCTTGGGATCTTGCCATATATATCTTTTTAATTTACTAATATAGTGTTTTTTAATGAAACAGGTCGTTTTTTAGGAAACAACTCAAGCTTTGCGGTATTTAACTCTTTTTGTGAGCATAAGATTTCCGCTTATTCGTATTTTTATTTGCCCAGGAAGTACGTGCCCTTCCTGAAGTAAATTTTTTTGGTTTATCCGAATTGGCAAGAACTATCTGTTTGTTTTCTGCCTGTTTATCCAGGAATGGATGTTCTTCGATGACTTTGATTTTTTGATCGATAAGTCGTTGAATATCCCTCAGATATATTTTTTCTTCTGTATCGCAGAACGATAATGCAATACCGCTGGCTCCTGCCCTGCCGGTTCTTCCAATCCGATGGACATAGGTTTCAGGAATATTGGGCAGGTCGTAATTGATAACATGCGAAAGTTCTTCAACATCAATTCCACGCGCAGCGATATCGGTGGCCACCAAAACATGAGTTCGGCCGCTTTTAAAATCTCCAAGTGCTTTTTGACGTGCTCCCTGCGATTTATTTCCGTGAATGGCATTGGCATTGATGCCTGCTTTGCTTAATTGTTTTACTATTTTATCGGCACCATGTTTTGTCCGTGAGAAAACCAAAGTAGAGTCGATAGATTCTGTTAATAGCAAGTGTGTCAAAAGTTTTGACTTTACATTTTTATCGACAAATTAAACCGATTGAGCCACTTTTTCAGCGGTAGTTTGTTCCGGTTTAATGCTTATTTTTTCCGGATTTCCGAGAAGTTTTCGCGATAAGTCAATAATTT
>JAZDJM010000231.1:0-4731 GCA_043804305.1 Bacteroidota bacterium | reverse complement strand
TATACAATTCAACTGAAATGTTCATTCGTTGTAGACAAAACCCAATAGTATTCCACACTGAATTGGTCTTCGATAAGTTAAATTCAGTCTGATGAGCTAAATAAGCACATAAAATTACAGAATCCGAAATGCTTTTGCGCTCATTTCTTATCCATTCTATTAATGGTTTTGAATTGTAATCGCAAAATTTAGTGTCAATCGTATTTTCTTTAAATGAATCATTGTGCAATAAACTTTGCAAGTAACTTATATTTGTTTTTATTCCGTGAATATGGTAATGCTCAAGGGCGGATATTAGTTTTTTCCGGGCAATTTCTCTTTCAGAGCCAAAAGCAATCAGCTTACTTATCATGGGATCGAAAAAACTTTTTATTTCTACAGCTTGGTTAATTCCACTGTCAATTCTGATGTTATCGCATTGAGGTTCATGATAATAGCTAATAAAACCGGGCGAGGGAAGAAAATCATTTTCGGGATTTTCGGCATAAATTCTTGCTTCAATGGCATGCCCGTTTTGTTTTATTTCGCTTTGCGAAAAACTTAAAGAATTTCCTACCGCTACTGAAATTTGTTCCCTTACCAGATCGATTCCGGTTACCATTTCAGTAACAGGATGCTCTACCTGAATTCGGGTATTCATTTCCAGAAAGTAATAATTCAGGTTTTTATCTACTAAAAATTCGATAGTTCCTGCATTATCATATCCAATTGCGCGGGCAATTTTAACCGCATCAGCACCCATTTTTTTCCGCACTTCCTGAGTTAGGGTAGGAGATGGGCATTCTTCAATTATTTTTTGAAATCTTCGCTGAATAGAACATTCCCTTTCGTAGAGATGAACAACGTTTCCGTGTTTGTCGCCCATGACCTGTATTTCAATGTGTCGGGGGTTTTCAATGTATTTTTCAACAAATACATCTCCGTCGCCAAAATAGGCTTTTGCTTCGCGACTGGTTGACTCCAGTGTTTCTCTTAAATCTTTCCAGTGGTTAACTATGCGCATTCCTTTACCACCGCCTCCTGATGCTGCTTTTACCAAAACTGGCAATTCTATCGATTTTGAAGCTTCGAGCAAATGTTCTAAATTTCCCGTATGTGCTTTTGTCATTGGAATTTTTAGTTTTTCAACAAAGGCACGTGCTTCTACTTTGTTTCCCATCAACCGGATGGCTTTTTCATTTGGTCCGATAAAAACAATTTTTGCTTTTTCGCAGGCGTTTACGAATTTTGGGTTTTCGGCTAAAAACCCATAACCGGGATGTATTGCCTCTGATTTTGTTTCTTTAGCAACACTGATCATTTTATCAATATTCAAATAAGTATCTGCTAATTCAAAATCGCCAATGCAATGCGCTTCATCGGCCAATTGGATGTGCAAACTATCTGCATCGGCTTTTGAATAAACAGCAACCGTTTGGACACCTAATTTTTGTGCTGATTTGATAATTCGAACAGCAATTTCGCCGCGATTTGCAATTAGTATTTTATTGAAAATTTTCATTTTTACGTATTTCTGTGTCTTAATATTTTTTGCAGTAAATTATTTCACCACAGAGGCACAGAGGCACAAAGTTTTCATTATATATATCCATTTATATATCTCTTAAAACCATTTTTTACTAAAGGAACGTTAAAATTAATTAAAAAACCCAGTTTCTTATCTGCTGGTTTTAAATAGCTAATTACTTGTGCTTCGTGTACAGGTAAAATTACTTCTACTGCTTTTATTTCGATAATAATTTCATTTTCTACTAAAATATCTATTCGATAATCTTTATTTAATTCAACTCCCTTATAAAATAAAGGTGTATGGACTTGGGATTTCACCTTAATATTTCTTAGTTGTAATTCTTGATTTAAACAACTCTCATATACAGATTCTAGCAAACCAGACCCCATTTCCTTATGGACAGTCAAAGCTGCATCCAAAATTTGCCCAGATAATTTGTTATATTGGTCTTTTGTCATACACTAATTTATAGCTCTGTGTCTCTGTGTCTCTGTGGTGTATTCATTCAAAGAATATAGTAATTAATCCACCCAGTTTGGCTTTCTTTTTTCCAAAAAAGCTGCCATTCCTTCCTGTCCTTCATCAGAGGCGCGAATATCTGCAATCATCTTTGCCGTATAAGCTATTGCGTCATCTAAACTCAATTTATTCGATAGGTCAAAAAGTAGGTTTTTGCAATGGCTCATGGCTTTTGGGCCGCTAGTTTTTAAAAGTGAAATAACTTCTTCCAGATAGTTCTCTAATTCATTTGTATTTAATGACTTATTCACCAATCGATGATACGCAGCTTCCTCTCCTTTAAATCGTTTTCCGGTCAGCATCAATTCCTTTGAGCCGTATTCCCCAACTCTTTTTGTTACGTATGGCGAAATGCAGGCAGGCACAATGCCGATTTTTACTTCACTCAATGAGAAAACAGTGTTTTCGTCAGCATAAGCAAAATCACAGGCTGCCAATAAACCATTTGCTCCACCAATCGCTGCGCCATGTACAATTGCAATTGTAGGTTTGGAGCATGTATAAATTTCATAAAAACATTTTGAAAGATTTAAACTTTCTGTATAATTATCCTCATAAGAATATTTAGCAACATTTCGCATCCAGTTTAAGTCAGCCCCGGCACAAAAAGACTTACCTCTTCCTCGCAATACAACTATTCTTACATTGTTCATCGTTTTGATTTGCTGAAACATTAGAATAAGTTCATTAATCATTACTTCATTAAAAGCATTGTGAATTTCAGGCCGGTTGAGCCAAATTGTTCCGACTTCGTTTTTTATTTCAAGCTGTAAAGATTCAAAGTTCTTCATACACTTTATTTCAATTTAGATTTCTCAATAATCTCTTCAACCACAGCAGGATCAAGCAAAGTACTGGTATCACCGAAATTTGTAAAATCATTTGCGGCAATTTTTCTTAAAATTCTTCTCATAATTTTACCCGATCTGGTTTTTGGTAAACCATTTACAATTAATACTTTATCTGGTTTTGCAATTGGACCTATAATATTATTTACACCAATTTTAATGCTTTTAATTATTCCCTTCTCACTAGTTGTTTCATCCATGTCGTTACAAACCACAAAAGCAAAAATTCCTTGTCCTTTTATATCATGAGGATAACCAACAACGGCTGATTCAACCACACGAGGATGCTCATTAATTGCATTTTCAACTTCTGCAGTTCCCATTCTATGGCCGGAAACGTTTAAAACATCATCAACTCTTCCTAAAATTCGATAATAACCATCTTCATCTCTTTTAACTCCATCACCAGTGAAATAGTAATTTTTGTAAGTGCTGAAATAGGTTAATCGAAAGCGCTCATGATCTCCGTAAATTGTACGGGCCATACCCGGCCAGGGAAAGTTTATGCATAAATTTCCTTCTACACTATTGCCTTTTAATTCTTTTCCATCATTATCTAAAATGATCGGTTGAATTCCAGGCAAGGGCAATGTAGCATAAGATGGTTTTGTAGGTGTTACACCTGCTATCGGACTAATTAAAATTCCTCCTGTTTCTGTTTGCCACCATGTATCAACTATGGGGCATTTATTTTTACCAACATGATCGTGATACCAGTGCCATGCTTCTTCGTTGATTGGTTCGCCAACAGTGCCTAAAACTTTTAAGCTTTTCATTGCTTTATCTTCAACGAATTTATTACCCAATGCCATTAGTGCACGTATAGCGGTTGGTGCTGTATAAAACTGATTAACCTGATGTTTTTCGATAATATCCCAGAATCTTCCGGCATCAGGCCATGTTGGAATGCCTTCGAACATTAATGTTGTGGCGCCACTTAATAATGGGCCATATACGATATATGAATGTCCGGTTATCCAACCAATATCCGCCGAACAAAAGAAAACATCACCTTGACTATATTGAAAAACATTTCTAAATGTATAGGCTGTGTAAACCATATAGCCGCCGGTTGTATGCAATACTCCTTTTGGTTTTCCGGTTGACCCTGAAGTATATAATATAAATAACGGATCTTCTGCGTCAAGAATTTCCGGTAAATTCTCTGTCGATACTCCTTGGCAAATATCATCCCACCAAAAATCCTGGCCAGCTTTCATTGAAACCTTTTCTCCGGTTCGTTTTTTAACGATCACGGTTTCAACAGAATTGCATTTTTCAACTGCTTCATCAACGATTGTTTTAATTGGAATTGTTTTTGCACCTCGGAAACCTCCATCTGAGGTAATCACCACTTTTGCTTGTGCATCAATAATTCTATCTGCCAATGAAGTGCTTGAAAAACCTGCAAATATAATACTATGAATTGCTCCAATTCTTGCACATGCAAGCATAGCAATTGCAAGTTCAGGAATCATAGGCATATAAATAGCTACCCTATCACCTTTTTTAACACCTATAGAGAGCAAAACATTTGAAAATTGTTTTACTTTTTCAAATAATTGAGCATAAGAAAGGCTTATCCCTTTTTCGTTTGGATTATTAGGTTCCCAAATAATGGCAGCCTGATTCTTACGTGTAAAAATCTGTCTTTCGAATATATTTTCTGTCAAATTTAGCTTGCCTCCTTTAAACCACTCTATTATTGGTTCTTCAAAGTTCCATTCTAGAATATTGTCGCATTTTTTGTGCCAAAAGAACTCCTCAGCTTGTTGACTCCAAAATTGCTCAGGAGTAAGTATACTTTTCTGATATTCATGGAAATAACCACTTAGGGTTTTAATTTTTATAGCC
>JAZDJM010000230.1:0-5878 GCA_043804305.1 Bacteroidota bacterium | reverse complement strand
GAAATTGTTGAACAAATTTTATATGAAGCGGTTGAGGTTTCAAAAGCTGAAGGGATAAAATTACCTGATAATTTTGTTAAATTAGCTATTCGATATTTGGCTAATACCGGAAATCATATGCCTTCATTAGCTGTTGACCTGATTAACAAGAGAGAAACAGAAATTGATTATATGAATTTTAAAATTGTAGAATATGGACGAAAACATTATATCAAAACGCCACTTAATCTTACTCTTTCAAACCTGGTAAAGGCAATTACGTATAAAAACGGGACCCAAAAATAAACGAATAAATTTTACAGTATGGATGAAAAAATATATTCCTGGCAAATGAATGAATTAGATGCCGATTTTCAACTGAAAGAAAGCTACCTGCCTGAGTTGAAAAATGATGAAGCACTAATTAAAATTGCAGGTTGCGGTGTGTGTCATACCGACATCAGTTTTTGGCATTATGGTGTAAAAACAAAACAGGAATTGCCTGTTACCCTTGGCCATGAAATTAGTGGGGAAGTGATTGCAGGCCCTAAAGAGTGGCTTGCAAAAAAAGTGATTATTCCGGCGGTTTTACCATGTGGAGAGTGTGAACTATGCAAAAAAGGGAGAAGTAATATTTGTCAAAACCAATTAATGCCCGGAAATGATTTTAATGGCGGTTTTGCATCGCATATAAAAGTGCCTTCCCGGTTTTTATGTATTGTCCCTGAAAAAGTACTTGAAGAATATGAGTTAAAACAATTATCCGTGGTAGCCGATGCCATATCAACTCCCTATCAGGTGATAAAAAAATCTGAACTGGAACCAGGCGATTTAGCTATCGTTATTGGTGTAGGTGGTGTGGGAATTTATGCAGCCTTACTTGCAAAAATTTTCGGGGCAAAAGTTCTGGCACTGGATATTGATGATGATAAACTGGATGTTGCAAAACAGAATGGCGTTGATGCAATTTTAAATGTAAAAGATGCTGATATTAAAACCATCAAAGGAAAAGTCAGGGAAATTGCTAAAGATCTTGGTGTGTCGCGTTATGGCTGGAAAATATTTGAAGTTTCGGGAACAGTAAGCGGGCAGGACCTTGCTTTTAATCTCATTACTTATACTTCCACTCTTTCAATTGTAGGTTTTTCTATGGATAAACCAACAGTGCGCCTGAGTAATCTAATGGCATTTGATGCAAAACTTATTGGAACATGGGGATGTAAACCTCAACTTTACCCGGAAGTTTTGGATTTGCTGGCAACCGGCAAATTAAAAATAGATCAGTTTATTGAAATATTCCCAATGTCAAAAATAAATGAGGTATTCAGAAATACATTGGAACATAAATATAAAAAACGGTCAGTTCTCGTACCGGATTTTTATTAATATTCTTAAAAATAACTAAATCAAAACGTTATGTTAATTAGTCACAACCTATTGAAAACCGATTATAAGGAAATTCTTTTTGAAAATCGCCCTTGTCTTGATATTGACGGTAATCCTGTAAAGGGATTATTCAATGCATGGATTATTCTTAATAATCCGGCGCAATACAATTCATATACAACCGATGCGGTTAAAGAAGTTATTCTTGCAATGCGTGAAGCTTCAAATGACCGGAGTGCTGTTGCCATTGTATTTACCGCAGTTGGCGACAAAGCTTTTTGCACAGGGGGCAATACAAAAGAATATGCTGAATATTATGCCGGCAACCCTCAGGAATATAAGCAATATATGCGTCTTTTCAATGATATGGTCTCTTCAATATTAATGAGTGATAAACCTGTAATAAACAGGGTGAATGGGATGAGAATTGGAGGAGGACAGGAAATTGGCATGGCATGTGATTTTTCTGTTGCACAGGATTTAGCCCGTTTCGGACAAGCAGGTCCAAAACACGGAAGTGCACCTGATGGGGGCTCAACAGACTTTTTGCAATTATTTGTGGGTATTGAAAATGCTATGTACTCCTGCACGGTCTGCGATCCTTGGTCGGCACATGAAGCCTACAGGTATGGTTTGCTCACTGAAATTGTTCCTGCTTTTAAAATAGATGGTAAATTTATCCCAAATCCTTTGGTGCATGTCGATAAATGGGTTAGCAGTAATGGGGAAATAATTTATGGAAAAATGAAATCAGGAGACGAACTCGCTGAAGCCAAGGCGCTGCTAAAATCAGGAGAAACAGATCTTGCTTTATTAGATCAGGCGGTGAATAAACTTTGCACTAAATTAATGAATACCATGCCTAATTGTTTAAGCAAAACAATCAATTCTTTACGAAAAAAGAAGCTTGAACATTGGGATAAGAATAAAGAAAGTAACCGAGATTGGTTGGCTTTAAATATGATGACTGAGGCAAAAGCCGGTTTCAGAGCGTTTAATGAAGGGCCAAAAGGTGTTAGAGAGGTAGATTTTATCAGATTACGAAAGTTGTTGGCTGAAGGACATGAGTGGAACGATGAACTGATAAAAGAAATTTCTCCTCAGTATAAAAACAAAAGTTGATTCGATTTTTTTAAAATATTTATATTACTAATCGTTATGCAAAAAATAAACCTGGAATATCAATATGAAAATTCAGTCGCCAGAATAATCCTTAATGATGGTAAGGGCAATATTCTGGATCGTATTATGATGAAGGAGTTAACCGATTTATTAATGTCTTTTAAAAATAAAAAAGATATTAAACTAATCACATTTGAAGGAGCCAATAATAATTTTTCATATGGCGCAAGCGTTGAAGAACACTCAAAGGCAATGGCTGCGGAAATGCTTGATGGTTTTCACAAAATCTTTTACACCCTGGTTGATCTCCATATCCCGACGCTGGCAAAAATATCAGGACAATGCCTGGGTGGTGGTTTTGAATTGCCCCTGGCCTGTAACTTTATTTTTGCTGATAAAACAGCAAAAGTCGGACAACCTGAAATTTTGTTGGGTGTATTTGCTCCGCCTGCTTCAGTCATGCTGCCATTAAAAATAGGAAATGCCAAAGCAGAAGAACTATTAATTACTGGGCAAATTATCTCGGCTGAAAAAGCTAAAGAAATTGGTTTAATAAACGATGTTTTTGAAGATAAAAACAGCATGGATGTGGCTGTAGATAACTGGATTAAAAAATTCATCCTGGGTAAAAGTGCATCTTCATTAAGGTATGCTACAGAAGCGGCCAGGGCTTCGTTTGATTATTATATAAAAACCCAATTGCCTCTTTTTACAAACTTGTTTATTAAAGGTTTGATGGAAACAGAAGATGCCAACGAAGGAATAAATTCTTTCCTTGAGAAAAGGAAACCGGTTTGGAAAAATTGTTGAAACCGATAAAAATCATGCAAATTTATTGGATACGATAAAGAGCAAAAACCGACAATTAAAAGGTATTTTAAATACCATTGGGCCGGGAATTTTGTATGCAGGAGCAGCAATTGGGGCCTCACATCTTGTGCTTTCCACCAAAGCCGGGGCTTTGTATAGTTTCAGGCTAATCTGGGTTATTTTACTAATTAATTTTTTCAAATATCCCTTTTTCGAATTCGGTTACCGGTACGTAGCTGCTACCGGAAAAAGTTTATTGGATGGGTATAAAAAGTTAGGCACCTGGGCGATTATTACTTTTTTTGTCCTATCATTTTGTACAGCCATTGTTAATTTTGCAGCTGTAATAAAAATCACTTCAGATCTTGCAGCCTATTTGTTTCATATACAATTTAATTCTTTCATTCTTTCTACAGGTTTACTTTGTCTGATTTTACTAATGCTATTTATTGGCCGTTATGCCGTCCTTGACGTTGTTATGAAAGTGATGATTTTAGTGTTGGGAATATTAACGGTTGTTGCTTTTTCTTTTGCTCTTAAAAGTGGTGTACAGGCTCAGCCCGGGTTTATAGCCCCGGATATTTGGGATACAGCCGGACTCACATTTTTAATTGTTCTTATGGGCTGGATGCCAACACCTATCGATGCTTCAGTTTGGCCTTCACTATGGGCTCTTGAAAGAATAAAACAAACCAACTATATACCTGCTTTTAAAGAGTATCGGATTGATTTTCACCTAGGCTATTTTAGTTCAGCCCTGTTAGCTGTTTTTTTTCTTGGCTTGGGTGCACTGGTAATGTATGGAACAGGAAAACAATTTTCGAACAGTGGTTTGGGATTCTCTCAGCAATTAGTATCATTATATTCTGACTCAATTGGTAGCTGGAGCACTCAAATTATTGCTGTAGTTGTATTCATTACCATGTTAAGTACTGCATTGACAGTTATTGACGGTTATCCAAGATCTCTTGAAGGGTCTATAAATATTTTATTTCCTGCTCTTAAAAAAACGGGTTCTAAATTGTATTTTTTCTGGGCTGTATTTTTATCGGTTACCGCAATAATAATTATTGGGTTTTTTACAAAGAATATGGTCTCGCTACTTGAATTTGCAACCATATTGTCATTTATCACAGCCCCTGCTTTTGCATTAATTAATTATAAAGTAGTAACCAGTAACAATTTCCCCAAGGATTTACAACCACCCAAATGGTTAAAAATACTGAGTTGGGCAGGAATATGTTTTCTGATAGCATTTATTATTGTGTATATTTATTTTAATTTTTTGTCATAATTTTTAAAAAAACAGAATATGGGCAATGAAAAAGATGGAATAATCAAACTTCAATCTGTTAACAACCTGCGCCAGACAATGGGAGATTATTTTGAACGACTGAAAAATGCTGCAAATACAAAAGAAAAAAAAATTGCATGGTGCTCAAGTGTAGGACCTGCAGAACTATTATATTCAATGGGGTTTGAAATATATTTTCCTGAAAATCACGGAGCCATGCTTGGCGTAGCGAAAGATGCAGATAAATATATACCCATTGCTGTCGCCCAGGGCTATTCCCCTGAAATTTGTTCATATATGACAAGTGATATTGGCGCTTTTTTGCAACATGAAACACCGCTTCAAAATAGTGGATTTAAATCTGTTCCCAAACCTGATATATTAGTTTACAATACCAACCAGTGCAGGGAAGTTGGCGATTGGTTTTCTTTCTATGCAAGGCATTTTAATGTCCCGATACTCGGAATAAACACCCCTTTAGCTATCAGTGAGTTATCACAATGTATTATAAAAAATGTTTCCACTCAAATTGAAGAACTTATTCCTGAATTGGAAAAAGTTGCAGACCAAAAATTCAACATTGACAAATTCAAAGAAACAATTGATTTATCACATAAAGGCTGTGTTTTGTGGGGAAAAGTTTTAGAAACCGCACAGACCAAACCATCGCCCATAAATTTTTTCGATTCAGCTATTCATATGGGACCCATCGTTGTTATGCGAGGAACGCAGTATGCTGTTGATTATTACGAAATTCTTTTGAAAGAACTTCAAAATCGTATTGAAAACAAAATTAGCACTGTTCCTGACGAAAAAATCAGGTTATATTGGGAAGGCATGCCCATGTGGTTCAAATTAAGCGGAATGGCCAAATTATTTGCAAAACTCAATACCTGTATCGTAGCATCTACTTATTGCAATAGCTGGATTTTTGATGATTTAGATCCGAAAAATCCTTTTGAATCTTCTGCTCTCGCTTACAGTAAACTTTTTATAGTCCGATCAGATGTAGCAAAAGAAAAAGTATTGGAAAAACTGCTGTCTGATTTTTCAATAGATGGTATTATTTACCATGAATCAAAAACATGTATGAGAAATTCAAATAATTTGTATGGGCTGCAAAACCGGTTATTTAATAAAACAAATGTGCCGTATCTTGAAATCAATGGAGACCTGAACGACCTGCGATGCTACTCCGAAGAACAGGCAAGAACCAACATCGAGGCCTTCATAGAACAACTGGACGAGAAAAGGTAGGAGAGGACGAGAAGCTGGGCATGCAGACTG